>DAOLVF010000001.1:0-91019 GCA_035420565.1 Spirochaetota bacterium
GTATAACTTAGTAATTATTTTCAACAACATGAACATATTGTAATTGAAACCTGAAAGTGCATATATAAATATTAATATTCCGAATGATGCTTTCATCAATAATTTGAAGGATCTTAATCGCATAACAGTTGATATAAGTTACACGTCTTAGTAGCATCTTCGGATCTACGTTCGAGTTGCTTTTTGTGAGGAATTGGACAACGGCATTAAATGATCCTTTACAAACAATGAAGATGTTAGAGGCTTTAGAAAGAGTTTATAATGGCGATGAATCAGTTGTCTGCCCATTTATATATTGAGCTTGAAATAAATTATAGTAATCACTCCCGCAACTTTTTCCATAAGTATAGTATATATGCCGAAGGAGGGACTCGAACCCTCATGGAGTTGCCCCCGGCGGATTTTGAGTCCGCTGCGTCTACCAATTCCACCACTTCGGCTGCTATGAATGCAATTTATTTTATTCCGGCTGGGGTAACTCTTCTACTTCAATATATTTGGCTTTGGCTCGTGCCACAATCTTTCCCATCTCATTTTCAATTTCTGCTCTGTTTTCAATAACCCGTTTATTCTTTTTCACAAACCAGCCTCGTATATAAAGATTCTCCTCAATAAATGCGGGTTGTAAATATCTTATCGTTACCTCACCCGTTAATGCTATATATTCCATGTATTTATTAACCGTCATCATAGTTTCATCAAGAACGCTTGCTATGATTCCAGCATGGATAATATTGGGAGGACCTTCAAGTGTTTGATCTGCTTTAAATTCTCCATAAGCTGTTTTAGTATCAGGATCAAACTTTAAGCTAAGACGTAAACCTCTTTCGTTAGATTTTCCGCAACCAAAACACGTTTTATCTTCAAATTCAATCATGTGGCATATCTTTTAAATCGTACTATAAATGTCAAGAACTTTTCAATTTAATGATATTTCCGTTTTAATCGGGTTACCTCATTCGTTAATAGCTGAATCTCATGTTGCTGTGCCTCAATGATTTGCATGCATTGGCTGATTATAGCAAGCAACACTTTCACTGTCGGCGTTAATTCTTCTTCAGGTATTTCAGGTATTTGTATCTTTATGTTCATGGGGACATGATAATAGTACCCATTAAAATTAATAGTCTTTTTTTGTATTTACCTACGTTTTTTGAGCAGTTACTTTTTTGAGGCAGTTACTTTTTAGATCAATTACCGTCGTTATTGGTTATCTGTTTTCTTGTTTTATTTTATCCATTAATAAATCAATCTCATCTTGATCCAGCCATTCATCAACATGATCTGGTACGGCATCGGTGGTCATCATATACATTTCCAGCGCCATGATAAGCTCCTCTTTGGTAAGCACACCCAGAGTTACAAGAATTTCACCAATAAGCCTTTCAGGATTGTCATGTTGCAATTCTAATGCTTCCTGTAACTGTTTTTCAGTTACTATATTGTTTTCTACCAGAAAACGTCCAACTCTTTTATCGTGTTTTTTATCCATAATAGTAACATTACTGTATTAGCTTATTTACTATTGGATAGTAATAGCAAAAATTAAATAAGTCAAGTTAAAAAAATTGACAATAACTATCGCCCACAATAAAAATTATTTACATTTTTTTATTTTATAGTTAGATAGTTACTATGGTATTATTATGAAAATACGAATTTTTATAACAGCCTTGATACTTTGTCTTGCCTTCATTGGTGCACAAAAAAATGTATCTTTTGTTGGTGTATCCGTATGTAAAAAATGTCACGAGTCTGAAGCTATTGGCAATCAATACAAATTCTGGCTACAGTCTCCTCATGCAAAAGCATATCTCTTACTTAAGCAGGACAAGGCACTTGAACTGGCAAAGGAGCTATGTATACAAAATCCTCACAGTAATGAATTATGCCTCAAGTGCCATACCACTGGATTTGGCAAAAATCCTGCTCTATGGGATGATGGCGTAGGATGCGAGTCCTGCCATGGGCCAGGAAGCATCTATAGTAGTTTTGAAAATCATGTTTCGTTTGATAATCGCGAGACAGCCTACAAAAAAGCAGTGTCAAAAGGCATGTACCCAATACGGGGAACTGACGGGATAAAAGCACGCGAAAAGGTTTGCCGCAGCTGCCATAATGAAAAAAGACCATGCTATCCAAAGGACCCTGCTTTGCAACAGCATCAATTTTTGCCGTTGCAACTAATTGCTGATTTTGTATTTCCCCATCGTTTGCGCCGGTAACACTATTATCAGGACTATCGCATCCATTGGAAAGCCATAGCTCTTGTCATCAAAGCGTGCATTAATTGAATATGCTTTTGATACGTGCTAACAAGTTCAGGTTGTAGCACATCAGCCATGGTAAAAATATCCATTCCGGCTTCCCAATACCATTGACGCAAGTTTCCTCGATATGATGTTGCGCTACTTTGCATATCTGATGATTCATATAAAGAATATACCAATGCATGGAATTGTTGCCTGAATAGAAGCTGTAATAATACTGCATAAACTTCTTCCAGTGTATAGATAACTTTTACTATTCGGTTAAGTTTCAGTATATCATGAATGAATATATCATCCTCATGACTTTTATACAATACCATTGCATTTTTTTTTGGGAGCTTTCCCCCTATGTACATAGCTGCAATTTCATGAGGGCTTACCTGTGAACAATTAATGCACAAAATATCCATTGAATTGTCTGCACTGCAACAATCCTTCAAATCATTCATAACAATTGCATCATAGCCAAACTTTTTTATTAATGTCGATAGTCCCTGACAATGAAATATATTGTTATCCACTATGCCTATAATTCCGGAAACAAGTCCCTGGTACTTGTCACAGTAGGGAGGGATATACCTGCATTGAGATAATGGGAAAACAGCAGTAATACCATACTGGACAATATTTTTTTTATCAATCTCACTTATTGAAGATTTTGAGCTAACACCAATAATCTCTTTTTTGCGTCTGGAAAACTCATCAATAACTGACCCAATTCCATGGATGGCTGGTAATAACTCAACATCAATAATAGTGCACATATCGTCATTAACCCATTTATTAATCGTGGTTGTTTGCTCATCCCATACTATACAATCAACACAATCTAATTGTTTTGTTAGTTCATTTCTTTTGTGCTCATCATTGCTGATAAATATAAACTTTTGCATTTTTTTCACCGATTTACAATTGCTGGAAAAAACCAAAATATAATTTACGCTTTTTTGTATAATAAAAAGGTACCACCCCCGAAGATGGGAACCATCAAAAGGGGAGGACCACCATGTACAAAGAGTATAAAATAATTTATGTAAACATGTTTAAGGTAAAGCTATACAATACAAAGAAAATGCTCCTGTCATCCCACACAAAACACACTTTCCATTATCGTTATGCACTACAGACATTTTTGAAGACAAAAATAAGATTTTTTTCTCTTCTATTCTCACAATTATAGTTACAATCGTTAACGATAGTATGCTAACAATTATCCATACAATAAATACTGGTAAAACAATGTCATGCATATAATTTTTATTAACTGTGATAGTAATTTTGCTAACTTCTCTTTTCAATCATTTATTCCATTCATAAATCATAAACTTTTTACTTCTACATCAAAAACAAAATATGCTACAATTAATAATCCAAAAATGACGGCACTTGCACAACATATAATGCCAGCTATCGCAAATCCTTTATTGTCTTTAGCTATAGTTAATGCTACAATTGAAATTATTAATCCAGCAACACTAAATAAAATAGCTATCATAATAAAAGAATTAAGATAGGGAATAAAGATCGTAAGCATTGAAAGTAAAGCCAAAATTCCCCATATTAATGAAAGTTTTTGCATTGTATCCTCACGAACCCGTCCTCAAACCAATTGGGAATGAGTAGCATCGCCCCGGATATTGGGGTATAATGTCCCAAAGTAACAATAAACATAAATACTACCGTAAAGTGTAAAACAGAAGCCACAAAAAAGCAACCAGAAAAAATTGTATCAGTGGAGGATGATTGTAACGAAGTTGTCAAAGCGCTTGCCGCAAAAGAAACTGTAGCAAAAATAATCATAGGGATATTGGCTGTCCTGTATGTTTTTTTACTATACGGTTCTTTCAATGCATACCGAGCCCCCGGGAAAGTTAGTCAGGAGATGTTAGAACAAACAGAAAAGCTTTCATCAGAACAACAAAAAGCATTGGAACAGCTACAGCAATTACAAAAATTACTGGAAAAAATGCAGCAAGAAGAAAAAGAATAATTCATATAACGGTTACATCCTCTGTGCATAGAGGATGTAACCATTTAAATCTTCTTTACCTTATAGCCATCTGCTAATGCTACATTCACATGAATTACATCATCATTGAGGCTTTTAAAAATATAGCTGTCATCAATACTAGGTAACGCATCAGCATCACCCTGTGTCTTAATAACAGAACCCGCCGGGACATACCTCCTATCAGCTATGGTCACCCCCAGAACCAGTGATTTAGGCTCTACTACACAATTGTTCCCCACCTTTGCCTTGAATATTAACGATTGCATCCCTATAAAGGTACTATCGCCAACATACGCCGGGCCGTGAATCTGTGACTGATGTGCAAGTGAAACACGTTTCCCAACATATACAGCATATTTTTTACTATCTACCTCAACTAAATTGTTATTGATTGGATGCCCATTATGCTCTGTTTCAAGGGCATGAATGACGACCCCATCCTGAATATTGGAATCATCTCCTACATGAATTGGTTGCCCTTCATCACCACGCACTACAGCAAATGGTGCCACCATCACCCGTTTACCAATGATAACATGTCCAATGACGGCAGCCATTGGATGCAAATATGCCGAGGTATCCACCTGTGGAGAATATTCTTCACTGATGAAGTCTGTTTTTACATTGTTATGAATCATAGACCAATCCTCCATAAAAAATATATTGTTTTTTGAAAGGTTATCGATATTATATTTCTGTCAAGATTAATCACAATGACATGAATAAAAAAGCGTTGATGAATAACTATTATTGTTAGTATTGTGTACTCATTGAGAAGTTACTCATGGCTGGGGTGTAACCCATAGATGATGTCTATGGAATAATACTTTAATTGTAAGGCAAAGCCGATAGTTATTGCCTATGGTATGCATCGTCGCAGCAAAGAATCTACTTTTTCATAACAGAGATTCTTTGGGACTGCGCACATGCAAATGACAATGATCGTAGGGGATTTTTTAGCCGATGTACTCCCTATGCTTGACAAT
Source organism: Spirochaetota bacterium (assembly GCA_035420565.1). GTDB lineage: Bacteria > Spirochaetota > UBA4802 > UBA4802 > UB4802 > UBA4802. The sequence continues at coordinate 5,268 of DAOLVF010000001.1, forward strand.
GCTTGGCAATGATTAACAATGCTATGGTGGTGTTAGTGATGGCATTACTATATTTAATTTAAGTGAACCTTTATCAGGTTTTTCATCATTAAAAAATTAATAACAAAATATTATGTTTAAACAATTACTTCATAGGTACTCTATCCATCAGGTAACTCTGTTATCAACGGAGTCACCATTGCATCAGCGTATAGTTCGCTATTTAACCCGAAATCGCATAGAATTTTCTACAATTACATCGTTCAATGATAGTGCTGACACTTCTCTGTTAATTTTGCCGTTGAGCATGCATACCATAACACCTGTTTCTGATATATTACAACAAATGTTGCAATTGGATCATACACCGCTATTGGTTTTTGCTACTGATTTTCCTGTAACAACGCGCTTCAAAAAAAGGTTCAGTATAGCTGGTATAATCGGCATACTGGAGCTAACCGAACATCCTCGTTTTATTACAGTAGAATCGCATACCACACAATCCAATCCAACGGCTTCGTTAAATGCCTTAATATACACCACAGAAAACCTTATTTCACGCAGTATCTATAAAATATTATCACAGAACATTTTATATAATGCATTGATCAAATTACACCCTTCTATTATCTGTATTACTACCATTGAGGGAACAATAATATATTTTAGAGCAAATAGAGAGTATTTACAGCGCAATAATAATATTAAAAAGATACTCTATGGAAAAAAAATTTATGATTTTGCAACTAATCCTGATTCCATAAATAACCTTTTTAACCTCATAAATAAAAATATTGAGCAGCGCGAAACTGAAATAACTTTCTGTATTGATAACAATACATTCAACCTGCTTGTCACCGGTGAAAAAATACAACTCTATAATGATTTTAATGCCTATTTATTAATTGGTATAAACATCACAACGCAAAGAAAAACTGAGGACCTGCTTATTTCATCAGAATTGAAATACCGTACGCTCGTGGAAAACCTTCCTGATGGGTTATCCCTGTCTAAAGGTGAAATGTTACTGTATGCCAATCCTCAGTTTTTTAAATTATTTCATTATCCACCCGATACCCTTATGACTGATATCGATTTCCATGTAAACATTCACCCGGAAGACTGGGATACACTTTTCCCATTGCTCCATCAATCACTTGATGGTGTAACAAATCTTTCAATTAGAGGTATTACTAACGATGAAAAACAAATACTATTAGAATTACATATATTGAGTTTTCAGATAGATAATTCATTATATCATCAAATATACTGGCAAGATATAACCCGGACACAAAAGCTATTAGATACAATACTTCATTCTGAGCGTCTTTCAGCCATTGGCGAATTGGCAAGTGGTATCACTCATGAATTTAATAACATCCTTACCAGCATACAGGGCTATATACAATATACCATTAATAATCCTGATGATGCTGAAGCTAATAAAAAAGCTTTTAAGGTTATTGAAAAGATGACGGAGCAGGGACACACCATTTTAAAAAATCTATCAATGCTATCACGAAAAGATATAACCAATAAAGAACGCCATAGCGTTGCAGAATTATTACAGGATATATTAAAGATTCAGGAAAAAATTTTAACCAAAGATAATATAACAGTAGTAAGAAAATTTTTTAAAGATCCAGTTGTCTATGTTGACCCTGGACTTATACAGCAGGTTTTTCTCAATATCCTGCTCAATGCAGTTCATGCCATACGTCCAAAAGGGAAAGGAACCATTACCATTACCACTGATGAATCAAATGGTAATGCTATAATTAAAATTCACGATACCGGTACCGGGATCGATCCAAAAATCAAAGATGAAATATTCAATCCTTTTTTCACTACCAAACAGGGTGGAGCTTATAATATTGTTGGCACCGGCATGGGATTATCAATCTCAAAAAACATTATTGAGCAACATAGTGGAAGTATATATTTTTACAGCATCCCGGAAAAAGAAACCGAATTTATCATTGAGCTCCCCAAATTTTCTTCAGCGTATCTTCCTAATGAAATTAAAATTTCATGTGAACCCAGAGATATAGCAAATCTTTCAGTATTAATTGTTGACGATGATGAAGCAATCCGTGATCTTTTTAAAACATTATTGCAATCACTAGGTATAACAACCATTTCTTTCGCAACCAACGGATATGAAGGATATTCCTTATGCAAGGATTCAAACTTTGATATTGTTTTCATGGATGTATCCATGCCAGTTTTATCAGGAATTGATGCATATAAGATGATAAAAGATGAAAAACCTCAGCAAAAAGTTGTTTTTATTACCGGTATATTTTATGAAGACCAGATAAAAGAGTTAGTTGACAAAGAAAACGCCTATGGCTACATTAAAAAGCCGTTTGACATAAAAGAAATAAAAGCATTACTATATTCAATCGCTTCATGCAGGCGATAGTTATTGAAGAAGAGGTGAAATACAATGAAAACAACAATTGATGCTGGCATTATTGGCGGTTCAGGATTATATCAGATTGATGGTGTAACGATAGTTGATGAAGTATCAGTAAAAACTCCGTGGGGAATGCCTTCTGATATAATAACCATTGCCGAAATTGATGGTGTCAGGGCAGGTTTTTTACCACGTCATGGCAGAGGACATTTTATTCTGCCCCATGAAATAAACTACCGGGCAAACATTGCGGCATTAAAAATGCTGGGAGCAGGGCAAATTATTGCATTTTCAGCAGTTGGGAGTTTAAAAGATCGGATTAAACCTCTTGATTTTGTTATCCCTGATCAAATTATTGACAGGACTAAATCTAGAATTTCCACTTTTTTTGGGGATGGCATTGTTGCCCATATTGCCTTTGCAGATCCTTTTTGCAGCAGACTGCATGAATTAATTTTAGTTGCAGCACAACAGCTCAATATCCCCATGCATACCAATGAAATACTTATCTGCATGGAAGGACCCGCTTTTTCAACACGTGCAGAAAGCCATCTTTACCGTTCATGGCAGGCTGGTGTCATCAATATGAGCACACTACCCGAAGCAAAATTAGCCCGCGAAGCAGAAATGTGCTACGCTGTCATCTGCATGAGTACCGACTATGATTGCTGGAAAGAAGATGAAGAACATGTCACGGTTGATATGGTGGTAAACAACCTCAATAAAAATGCTGCAAACGCTAAGGCTTTGATAAAGCATCTTGTGCCATTATTGAAACAGGAAAGGACATGTGCCTGTAAGGAAGCTATCAAATATGCTATTATGACTGATTCTACAAAGCAGCCACAAAAACAGAAGAAAAAATTAAAAGCTATCCTGCCACACTATTTTTCATAATGTTGTTGATGCTGAATGCTATCATGGCATGAGCTTTCATCAGAACGTTCCATGATAGCATATATCTCTTTTGCAAGTGTTAAAAGTGTTTGATAATTGTTAAGCTCGGGATTATCAAGTACCTTCTCCAGTAGCTCATTGAGTATTTTCCCAACCATTGGTCCCGGTTTGATATGCAATGCGTCCATTATACTATAACCATCAATATCCAGATCCTTAACCGTGAATGCATTGTCTTTTGCAATAACCTTTTCAATATGTTTTTTAAGATATTTTATTGGTTCAGGCAATCCATCTCGCATGCCACTACCAACTCTATCCGCCAATCGCAGTATAAACAAATCCTCCAGATTGTGCAGCCCAACTTTCCTGATAAAGCGCCTTGCCGCACCATCAGTCCAATCCTGTGTATAGTAAAACATATGATTTTCTACAAGGTGAGTAACATACTCTATCTCATCATTTGAAAATTTAAGCCTGCGCATAATCCTGCGGGCAATCTTTGCACCGATGATCTCATGATTGTAAAAGGTATAATCACCGTCATGGCCTTCCCTGCGTGTTGTAATCTTGCCTATATCATGGAATAATGCAGCAAGCCGTATTAAAGGCTTATCGTTAGGAGCAGCATCACATGAGTAAATGCTATGGTAATAGATATCATATAAATGATATTTATTTTGTTGCATACCAAATCCTTGCGATAGTTCCGGTAAACACAAATCCAGCAAACCAGTCACTCGCATATATTCAAAACCTACCGATGGCTTATCTACCTCCAGCATTTTTTTTATTTCATCTCGTACACGCTCCACTGATATCTTTGATGCCACATCAAGCATCTGTGGGATTGCTTCCAGTGTTTTTTTATTAATGCTGAAATGCAACTTGGCCGCTAATCTGCACGCTCTATATGGTCTCAGCCCATCTTCACTAAAACGCTGTACCGGGTCACCAATTGTCTGAATAACCTTTTTTTTAATATCCTTCATACCGCCAACATAATCAATAATTACTTTTTTATTGACATCATACGCCAACCCATTGATAGTAAAATCACGGCGCTCAACATCCTCTTTAAGGCTATCCGAAAATGCAATACTATCAGGATGCCTGCCATCGGTATACTTGCCATCCGAGCGATACGTGGTAATCTCATAGTGTGCATGGCTCATCAAAACAGTGACGGTACCATGTTTTATTCCTGTAGGGACTACTTTTTTAAATAGTTTCATTACCTGTTCAGGACGAGCATTTGTGGCAAAATCATAATCATACACAGGAATTTGTAAAATCAAATCCCTCACTGAACCACCAACCAGATAACACTCAAATCCATTATCCAGAAGAATAGTACAAATTGTATTGATCTCCTGTGCTACCGTATCAGGGATTGCTAATGTTACTTTATAGTGTTTCATAGCAAATTGTTTTTTACCCCACTATCTAAAAGCTCGCGCCATGTCTTTAACAACAGTGCCATGGCATACTCTGCATGTGACCACATAAGGGGCATGGCAAATGTCAGGTAATTATCAGCACCAGCTTCAATCTTCTTTTTTATCTGTTCATACGAATTTTTCATATGGTTAAGTTCCTCAACAATTAAATCATAAGTAATCCCGTCAACCATAATATTGGCTGCAAATTCTTTACTAACATCAGTCCCGGACAGCCATTCCAGAGTCAAAAATTCACGGAATCGTTCCGGTGTTGTCAGATGTTCACATAGGTATCCATCAGCACTATACCTATCTATACTATCAATAATTCTATCCCCTTTTTCAACTTTTCCGGTGAAATAATTATACTGTGCCAGCATCGCTGTATATTGTACCCAGGGACCATTTCCCGCATGAACATGGGTATTGGGATCCTCAATAAAAGGTAAATAACGCTGTAACATCCCTAAATCCGGGTCCCACAATGTATCCTCAACAAACTTCATAGTATTTGAAAAAATTGCATCTTCAGTAAAAACATGGGGCATAACACCGGTACCAAAGAAAAATGGACTCATAAGGGTTATATCAGGACGCAGATCAGCTTCTCCATCAGGTTTCAGCCGTCTGATAAGTCTATCATCAATAGTAAAAACATTGTTAACTATTGTACCAAAACTTTCTTTCAGGTCAATAACCCTTTCAAACCGTGATACACAGTCATATTCCTGCGCCACCTTTTCTATCAGTGACAGCATACACCAGTAGGCATAATTGACCCATATAGAATATCCTTCTTCAATAGCCGATTCATGAATTGAGGTTGTTGAATAGAAGAGATGTATCTCATTCCTGTAATAACGTTTTATAGCAAACATCGCTCCATTATAGATGGCATTGATATAAGCCTCACTATCACCGGGTGCATGCCCTTTATGTTTAGCAGCCAGACAATATCGGCACAGTATGGTAACACCATGAGCAACATTATCTTCCTGTTTGTATATACTTTTTTCGGTTGTATCAAGTCCATAACGCTGCCCCCAATATCCATCACTTCGTTGACAGTTGCAAATAAAACGAGCAATCCCGGCCAGTAATCTGAATGCAATATCATTAGAACGCAGTGTACTCATAGCAACCCGATAGAGCATCCTGGTTGCGCAGGCACTATCGCGGGGATAAACATAGGGATAGCGTGAGCCGGGTAATGTTGCTAAAAGTGCACTCCCATTTGGTGTTTCAAAGGTACACTGTGCTATGACATCAATATGCTTATTCAGCTTCCGGTTCAATTCAATGAGTTTTTTTGAAACTATTGCCTCGGTTGCATTAACCAGTTCATGTCCTGACACCCTTTCAAGTGCAACAGTATGAATACTGTTGTATAAATCTTTATGGCGTAAAACAATGGTATCAAAATCTTTTTTTTCAATTTTTAATAATTCGCAATCATTATTAGCGATGACGGTAGCATTTCGTGGTTCACCTAAAACAAGTGCCATTTCACCAAAAAAATTACCCTCTGCAAGCAATGATATCAGTTCATCTTTTTTATTCATTTTTCTGTATACGCTTACATCTCCTTTTCGTATCATAAACAGGGCATCCCCCGTATCACCCTGCTTAAAGATAACATCGCCTTTTTTTTTCTGCACAACATTAACAACATCTACTATTTCATTAAATATCTCATCATTGAGATGAGTAAATATAGGTATTGATCGCAGGTTATTTCTCATCTTTCTTTGTAAAAATGCATTGTTGAGCATTTCATTTGTTCTTGTTGAAGAAGCTATAATTTTTTTTATGGATTGTGCATCAACTGCAAGCAGTATGCTTTCTCCACACGCTATCGCTGTGCTTTCACGTGGTTCATTACTAATAACTATGTCCTCACCAAAGAAATTATCAGGCTCTATTGAATATAACTCTGACTTTGTATAATCCGGTGTAATCATAAAAACCGAGACCTTACCAGAAAGTACAATGTAAAACCATTCATTATACCTGCCATGTCGTGCAACAATCTCATTGTCATTAAACTGATGGATGTTGATATTATGAACTATCTCATTGAGACAATCAAAAGGAACATCCTCAAAAAAGTTGAGTGATCGTACTATCTCACATGGTGTCATTGATTGTAAAAGAGGGAATTTTTGCACTGTATAAATAAGCTCATGGATGGGAAATATCTTCATATAGTATCCTTCCTCAATCAATAATGTGATACCTTAATAATAGATAGAGATATCATTAATTGCAAGTATAAATGTATACAATAGTACTGTACTACTGTATATCTGAACCGGGTTCGGGGCGGGCACTTACCTCGTTTGATGGCTTTGACTCATGGTTGAATAGTGTATCGGGTTTGTAGCTATCATATGCAGTAACTGCAAAATAATAGATAACGTTATTTTTTAATACAGGATACTGTAAAAATCCTTTTGCATCATTATTCCTGTTTTCCTCAATGATTTCATTGGTTAATGTTACACTGATATAACCATTGTTATCCGATAGTTCATTGGTAATTCGTTTGTTGCCAATAGTAGTGATAACCCCATCATACTTTCCACTTTTAACACCATAGTAAATTTTATAGCCCAGGATGTCGTACTCAACATTCTTCTTCCATTTTAACGTTATCACCCTATCGCTCACAGAATCAACCGCTACCATCACAGGAGGCTGAGGTGCTTTATCAAGGGCATACTGTAATTCTATAGCATAGATGGTTGGTGCATTTGTACCATCTGGCGAAGATATCAGATGTGCCCTCCACTGATAATATTTTCCTCTACAGTAACTATCACCCACCTTTTTTAGATATATATTTTTCTGGTTATTGTTTATCCTGTACCATTGTGGCAGCATATCGTCGCTTTTAAACATTTCATCACTGATCCTGAATTCCATCCATACATAGGTTGAAGGGGGCAACTGCTCCTGCCAGTGAAACAAAAGCACCATCGTCCCAAAATCCGGAAATTGGTATACCGGGCTTGTAATAATTCCTTCACGATTTATGGTATCCCTATTATTATAGCTTACCGGTTTGTAGTGCGACATGGCTATTGCTGTTTCTTTTTGTAAATTTTCAATGTACCTCTGTGAAATTCTTACTTTGTCAATACACCCATAAAAGTTCTTCCCCACAGTGGCAATGGGCAGATCATGACAGTTAAATTTTGGCACAAGTACATCAACAAATGGCTCACCACTTTCAGTACAATAGACAGTTTCTACAACATCGCCATTAATCCATGTTTCAAGCTTCCCGGAGATTCTGTCAAAGCTTATAGAAATATGCTGCCATGCATTCAATGGTAATGATGGTCCCCGGTGCAAAAAAACATCAATCGGGGTATTGTCCTTTTTATAGAACATTTTATAAAATCGTACAGCAAGCTTATTTTTTACACAAAGCATCTCAAAACCCTGTTTACCCTGTGAAAAACCAGTACGCGATAAAACAATAGCAGCCGAGCTATACTGTAACAATTTTATGGAAGCTTCAATGGTAAATGAACCTAAATCATCGCAATTGGTCAACCAGTTGTTTTTTGCCGTTTGTATATCAACACGGTGGTCACGGTGAAAAAATTGTGCACACCCTTCACCTTCAATTGCATCCTGTAAATACTTATACTGAGCATAGCGTATAGCGTAATGACCGGAATCATCTTTGGCCAGATAAGGAAAATCGCTGTCAAATGAAAGGAGCAAATCGGTAATCAGTGGATTAACCGATTCTTTATAATTGATTGTTGCTACTGTATAGCCAGCGGTATTATTTTTTAATCGCACCTTTTTAGCATTAAAAAGATCAAGCCCATCAGGCGTAAAAATTATTGTATACGCTATTTCATAAGATAGGCCGGTAACAAGGCAACAACCTATAACAAGAGCTATTATCCCTATATAGTGTTGTATAGTTTTTTTTATCATGAGTTAGTGTTCTATCTGTTGTATTTTATCCAACCGTTGCTGGTGACGGCCACCTTCAAAGGTTGCATGCAAAAATGCATTGATGATAGCTATGGCTAAATCAATACCAACAACACGTGCTCCCAGCACAAGCATATTGGCATCATTGTGTTTACGTGCCATGGTTGCCATATACTCATTAGTACAAAGAGCCGCACGCACCCCTCTATGCTTGTTGGCAACAATACTGGCGCCAATTCCCGTACCGCAGATGGCAATTCCGCAATCAACCTCTTCTCGTTGGAGCATTTCAGCAACCAGCTTGATATAATCGGGGTAATCGCACGATTCATACGAATCGGTCCCTGCATTGATAAAAATGTGTTCTGGTATAGTTTTTATAATACTATATTTTAAATCAACACCCGCGTGATCGTTGCCTATACCTATTTTCATGGTTTATCGCTCCAAAAATAGAAAAGTAATGATGCAATATCAAATGACAAATCCTTACAATGAAAAAATTCTTTGCCTGAACTACGTTTAGCACAGGAGCTACCACTTCAGTATAACTATCGGCTTCGACTCAACATTATACTACTAATACAATATCTACTATACAAACTATCATATCAAATAAATTAACTAACTAACTAACTAACTAACTAACTAAAATTTTGCGCTTCCCGGAGTCCGTGGAAACGGGATGACATCCCTGATATTCTGCATCCCTGTTATAAACTGTATTGCTCTTTCAAAACCCAATCCAAATCCAGCATGGGGAGCCGAACCATATCGTCGCGTATCCAGATACCACCAGTAATCATCAGGATTAAGCCCCATAGCCTGCATGCGCTGTAGCAATACATCATATCGGTCTTCGCGCTCACTGCCACCAATAATCTCGCCAACCCCGGGTACTAAAACATCCATTGCCTTTACAGTTTTATTATCGTCATTCCGTTTCATATAAAAAGCTTTTATCTCCTTGGGATAATCTATAACAATGATTGGCTTTTTATAATATTTTTCGGTTAGCCACCGTTCATGTTCGGTCTGGAGGTCTATCCCCCATTTTACTGCATATTCAAATGGTTCTGGCGATTGCTTTAATTGCGCAATAGCATCGGTATAGGTAACTATTTCAAATGAACTGGTGATAATCGATTCTAAATTGTGTAGTATCCCGGGTTTTATCCGCTCATCAAAAAAAACCATGTCCTCATGACATCTATCAATAACCCATGTAAAAATATACTTAAGAAATTCTTCTGCCAGAGTGCAATCATCTTCCAGGGTTGCAAACGCCATCTCGGGTTCCACCATCCAGAATTCGGATAGATGCCGTGTAGTGTTGGAGTTTTCAGCTCTAAATGTTGGGCCAAAGGTATAGATATCACCCATCGCTAATGCTAAAAGCTCACCTTCAAGTTGACCACTGACGGTAAGCGCTGCTTTTGCTCCAAAAAAATCCTGGCTATAATCTATGAAACCATCCTGTACTGGTACATGCAGCAGATCAAGGGTGGTTACCTGAAACATCTCACCAGCTCCCTCACAATCACTTGTTGTAATAATGGGGGTATGAACATATAAAAATCCTTTTTGCTGAAAAAATGTGTGGATCGCATATGATACTTGATTGCGTATGCGCAGGACAGCTCCCATCGTATTGGTTCTTGGACGCAGATGGGCAATCTCCCGTAAAAATTCAAAAGAATGTCGCTTCTTCTGCAGGGGATAGCTCTCGGGATCAGCATCACCGTATACGATGAGCTTATCCGGCTTAAGTTCCCACTTCTGTCCTGCTGCAGGAGATGCTACCAGTTTGCCTGTTATATAAACGCTGGCACCGGTATGCAGCTGCCGTGCAGTTTCATAGCAACTATCGCCAAAACCAACCACCACCTGCATATTGGTTAAACACGAGCCATCATTTATTTCAATAAAGATATTTTCTTTGGATTCCCTTTTGGTACGCACCCAGCCTGCCACCGTGCAGGACTCCAAACTTTTATCACTTTGTAAACAATCAACAATACGTATGCGCTTCATCACCTGCTCCGCTGTCATGTTTTAATTTTTTGATTCCATGCTAATAACAGCACTTTCACTCATTTTGAACATTCAATATAGCAAACATCATCAATTCAAAAATAAAAAATAATAGAAGTACTATTTGTTTTATATTACATCATTGCCCTTCCTTACGCTTCTTTAATAACAGTGCTTCCTTTAATCCCTTTTCACGTATCACTTTAATCTTTAAACCTAACTCGGTCATTTTAAAATATCGTTTTCCATATTTTGAAAGCAACTTTTTGTCAATCTCAAAACCCAATCCTGGACTTACAAATGGTTGCAGCACTGCATTTTTATCTGGCAGTATAGGTTCTATTATGAGTTTGCGGATATCCGGGCATCCACGTTGGCCAGAATGTATACCGTAAAGGTATCGAAACATGGTATAACTCTATACAACGTATCTTCATAATAACCCTCCTCCTTTTTAATTTTTTTTGATTCTATCATCCAATAATCATGCGTCAATCATAATTCATAATACCTGTTGTTACCCCGACGTTTTTTTACAGCAACAACATCTGGCATATGAAAAAAAATAATTTACAGGTGATTTTTATTTTTTTAAAAAAATATGGTTAATCATTTTTAATAGATTATTTATTATTGACAATATTTTATAAACAGACACTTTATAAGTACTATATATGTACCGATAGTTATTGACAATAGATCTATTAGCAGAGGAAAATCATGCGATTATTGTATATTACTTTATTATTACTGTTTACTGTCAGTACGTTGCATGCGCAGGATACGGTGTGTGTTCTGGTATATCATACATTTATGGGAAAAAAGATTCACTATGACATCTCACTGGAAGAATTCCACAAACAGTTGTTGGAACTGAAAGATCATGGTTTTACCTTTGTTACCTTTCATGAAATCAAAAACGGACTGGTAAAAGGCAATAAAAATATTCTGGTAACCATCGATGATGGGCATAGAACAGCTCTTGATGCCTATTATTCAGTATTAAAACCAATGGGGATTAAACCGTTATTGGGAATCAATACTTTTATTATGGGAAAAAAGCCGTATGTTTTGACATGGGATGAGTTAAAACAGCTTTCTCGTGAAGGCTGCTATATAGCCTCACATGGTTACTTCCATCTTTTTATAAATGATAAGCTTTATAAAAACAACTATCGTTATTTTAAATTAGAAGTATTTGAATCAAAAAAAATGCTGGAGGAAAAACTATGCACACCCGTTGATACCTTTATATATCCTTTTGGTGTTGTTTCTGACGTTGGTAAAAAAGCTTTGATTGAAGCGGGATATAACTACGCATTTACTATCAAATGGGGAAATACTTCATTGCCAATAACAAGCAATAATCTGGAAATATCCCGATACATGTATAATCAAAACTGGAACGCCATAGCCAGAGCCATTATTTATAAACACAAAAACCCATCTACCCCTCATAAAGAGAGCGAAAAGATTCTTGTTTCTACCATGCCCCGGTTGAAAGGTACTCATCAATAGCTTTGGCTGCCTTTCGTCCTGCACCCATTGCCTGTATAACTGTTGCAGCACCGGTTACAATATCGCCGCCAGCAAAAACGCCTATCTTGCTTGTCTTCATGGTTTCGGGATCGGCTATGATATTTCCCCTCTTTGTTATATTCATGCCGGGTGTTGTTTTGGGGATTAACGGATTTGGGCCATTCCCAATGGCAATAATGGCTACATCAATAGCAATGGTAAACTCTGAACCTTTCACAGGGATTGGGCTTCGTCTGCCACTTGCATCAGGTTCACCCAATTCCATCTTCAGACACTCAACTGCTTTCACACGTCCTTTTTCATCACCAATGAACTGTACAGGATTGGTTAACAATGTAAAAATAACGCCTTCTTCCTCGGCACGTTCCACCTCTTCTACTCGTGCCGGCATCTCAGTGCGGGAACGCCGGTAAACAATATACACCTCCTTGCTTCCCAAACGCAGTGCAGTCCGTGCCGAATCCATGGCAACATTTCCTCCGCCAAAAACTGCAACCTTCTGCCCTTTGACAATGGGAGTATCATACTCCGGGAATTTATACGCCTTCATCAAATTTGAGCGTGTCAAATACTCATTGGCACTGTACACCCCCTGTAAATTTTCACCGGGTATATCTAAAAATAATGGCAACCCGGCTCCTGTAGCTACAAACACAGCATCAAACCCCGTTGACAGTAGATCATTTACCGTTTCAGCCGTGCCAATTACCCTGCTTAGTCCAATAGTTACACCTGCAGCTTTCAGTGCATCAATCTCATACTGCACAATATCTTTGGGAAGTCTGAACTCAGGAATCCCATACACCAGAACGCCACCAGCCTTATGTAATGCCTCAAAAATGGTAACATCGTACCCTATACGTGCTAAATCACCGGCTGCAGTAAGCCCTGCTGGCCCGGAGCCAATGATTGCAACCTTTTTATTGGTATGGCTATCGCTCTTCTGAGCCACAAAATGTTCCTTCTCTCGTTCATAATCAGCAACATAGCGCTCCAGATTGCCAATAGCAACAGCATCGCCTTTTTTTGCCAGCACACACAATTTTTCACATTGATCTTCCTGGGGGCATACCCTCCCGCATACTGCCGGCAATGAATTTGTTTGTTTTATGGTAAAAAATGCCTCGAGAGGCCTTCCCTCTTTCAACGCCTTTATAAATCCTGGAATATTGACATTAACAGGACATCCATCAACACAGGCAGGACGCTTACACTGCAAACACCGTGCTGCCTCTACCATAGCTGTTTTTTCATCATACCCTAACGGGACCTCATTGAAATTGCGGATACGATTTTTTGCATCCTGCTGAGGCATTTTCTGCCGTGGAATTTTATCTGCCATAGTACTGCTCCAGTTTGCATTTATGTTTTTCAAAGCTTTCTTTTTCCTGCTCTTTATAGGTATTAAGCCTTTTCATAAGTTCATCAAAATCAACCAGATGAGCATCAAACTCAGGACCATCAACGCAGGTAAATTGCTTTTTGCCATCAACCGTAACCCTGCATCCGCCGCACATTCCGGTGCCATCCACCATTATGGAATTTAAGCTGACCAGTGTTTTAACAGTATATTTTTTGGTCAGGTCACTGACCGCCTTCATCATTGGGACCGGCCCAACAGCAACAACAATATCAACTTTCCCCCCATCAAGTATCGTTTTCAATTCATCGGTTACAAATCCTTTAACACCATGCGACCCATCATCCGTAGTTACTATCATCTCATCACTTTTTGCTTTGAGTTCGTTTTCTAATATTAATAAATTTTTGTTGCGCGCTCCAATAATACTTATGAGATAGTTACCTGCATCTTTCATTGCCACTGCAATTGGATACACAGCAGCAATTCCAATGCCACCACCAACGCAAACACAGGTACCATAGCATTGTATATCGGTAGGATGCCCCAATGGTCCTGCAACATTAAAAAGTTCCTCCCCCTTCTTTTTAAGCGATAGTTTATGGGTAGAGGTCCCCACAATCTGATAGTAAAGTGTGATAGTTCCTGTAGCACTATCAGCATCAGCGATAGTAAGCGGGATACGTTCACCCACTTCATCAACAATAACTATTACAAATTGCCCTGCTTTTCTGTGTTTTGCAATATAGGGTGCTTCCACAATAGCTTTTCCTACATTGTCAGATATTTTTTCATTGGTTACTATCGTATACATAATTCACTTCCATAATAAAGATAATCAAACAATTGATATGCATAATGAAATATTGAACATGTCATGAACTTACTAGCAATCATCTGACCTTTGACAGACATAGTATATAGTATATCACATTCTATTGATTAAAAAATAACTATCGCCAATACAATACTGTCACAAATACTCCCTGTCAAAAAGCATATACCAACACTGATGACTATACACCATTTGTTGCAGGCAAACAGTACACTATAATAGCTACACATGGTCAAGATATTTTTATATAATCAGGCTGTCGAAATAATGTACATAACAAGGATAGTATGCCATTAGTATACCGTAATCAAGCGACAAAAACAGGGAGAACGTGATGAGACGATTCAGGGAACCGCGTCATAGACCACTCGACGATAGGGAAGTTTTTGGTTCGTTTCACAAACGAGCTTATAGAGATGTTTGTACAAACGGATAAGCTTGCCATTGAGAAGGGGCTGGCGAATTGTAAAGTATTGTCAATTGATTCGGTCAAGATACGGGCGAATGCGTCAAGCAAGAAGGACACGAGCATTGATGGTTTGAACCTGCTGGAAGACACCATTAAGGAGAAACTACCGAGATTCATGGATGATGTGGACCGAGATGAGCGCAGGGATGAAGAAATTAAGGCGTTGCATCGTCAGGAGGCACGGGTAGCCGAGGCAAACAAGGAACTGCGGATGCTGGTTTTGCATCTCTTGATAATTACGAAAAACTTGCTGCGATGAATCAGGAAGCATTGATACCTGACAGGCGGTATGATGTTGACAGGCGTGGTGTTCAGAAGAAAGGAGCGTTTGATACATGTCATTTCACCTATTGTCCTGAAACAAACTGGTATCAATGTCCCCATGGTATACCACTTTTTTTTCAGAATGAATTCGGACAATCACCCGAGATAAAAAGGAAGGGTATCGTGAAGCGATGAGGCTTGTTTTTTAAGCGATGCTATCTGGTAGAAAGTCCATTTGTTATATAGCAGTAAGGGGAAGTCAATAGTTTAAAAGTTAAAAATTCGATAGCCTGATTAAATAAATTTTATCAACCCCTATAGCCAAATTATTATGGAATAATAATCAATATATAGACTTAATTCTATACAATTCCCCCACCCATCATCAATCGTATTGCTCCAAAAATTACTGCAATTATTGACATTACAAGACCTGCGGTAGCTTTCCCCTTTGTTTGCTTATTACTGCTTGCCATGGCAATGCCAGAAAGAATGATACCTAAAAAACCAAAAGGAATATTCACCCAATTCAACGCCCCTAAAAGGGGAATACATCCAAGCATTGTACCAAACAACGAAAGAATTCCCACAATAAATCCTGCTGTAGCCATTAGCTAACCCTCCTAAAAAAATGATTTTAAACTTATTTTAACCTTATGGTAATTTTCCTGATACCATATTCATATTCATACTCGATTCTTGATAAAACTCCCTGAAGAGGTGAAACCTCGCCTTTTTTCAATTTTATCACATCCTCTTCTTTTGAAAAGCTCTTAATTATATCAACAGGCACTATATTACGATTACTTGGATTATTTCCATCTTCATTGCTTATACCTTTAATATCAAGAATGCCGGTGGCATCTGAATATCCGTTAGTGCCGGCCTCTTTTTCCTCGCTCTGATCAGGCACCGGTACCTCGTAATAAGCATTATACAGTATTGATTTGTCATAACAACGCTCGCACATATTTAATTCCAGTACGAACGCTATTGACGAACCGAGATTGCTGAGCACGAAAGAAAACCACTGTTCATTATCAAACTGGTTATTCTTCTTAGCGGACTCAACCATCTGCGAAAATTTATTTTTCCCCATCTTGGAAATGAGAAAATTAATGATTTTCTGCCGCCCAAATTCATTCAGCGTCTTAGACTCTTCTTGCCTTACATCAATCAATTTTACAGATCGCATGCAGAACTGTTTACCCCTATACGCAGCGTTTATTCTATACAGTTCTTTCGCATACTGCTTTTCCTTGTATTCCCTTTGTACCTCCGTATCAGATTCATCATAAATATACTTTTCGACTCCATTTAACAGCGACCATATGTATCTGGAATCAGATTCCCAGTCTGATATATAAGTACTCCTCTGCTGAATATTTTCATTGGCATGCAGTGAAAAGCCAAATGGAAGGAGAGATAAAATGGCAATTTGGCAAATATTTCTAATTAAACCGAATTTCATTCATATATTATTTCATAGAATTGCTATTTTGTCAACAACTAAATTAATCAAATATTTATATCAGAAGATATAAAAAATAGCCGTTTACCACATGGAAAAGGCAGCCGGGAAACCGCCTTTTTGTTGGACGAAATTTTGCTGGTCATCCGCATATCGTTCTACAAAATCACATTCCGCTTGCACCCGTTAGCTTTTGCTGCTTCCCTCCGCGAGCGCTGAAACAAATTCATACAGCGCCGCGACGCGGACCGTTTTCGTGAGCATGTAGGTTTCCTTCACGGGAGCGATGATCCACGCTTCCCGTATTTCAAGATCGTTCATGGCGATTGCCAGTCCTTTTCCTGTTTCTGGTGATGCCGACGCTTTGCACTACACCGCGACCAGTCTTCTCCCCCTGCCCAGCACCATGTCTATCTCGGTTCCGGATGATGTCCGATAGAATACAGCCTCCCGGCCGGGCAGCGAGCTGATCACATTTTCCACCACAAGCCCCCAGGAAGCGCCGAACACCGGATACCATACAGCCATTAATACGGGTTTACTGCTGGACATTGTTCTCCTCGGGGAGCAGTCCCTCGGATTTCGGTATCGGGGAAAGTTATTCTCGATGACTCATCGGCGGTTCACTTTCATTTATCTCCTTTAGATTCACCGGGTCTATTTGCATGGATCGTTTTGCCCCTTTGGTTCAGTACCACCGGGACTACCCCCGACAGCACCAAAGGGGGGGTTTAGAGACTGTTTCCGGAAAACCCTCTCTGGCAGTTCATCGTTCCCTTGACTCTGCCATTATGCATAAAGATTGCGCTGAATCTTCTTGACATTCTTCCTACTAACTGCTTCACTCTATATAGGCAACCCTGATTCAGCTTCAGGGCACACGACTTCATATAACTAAGCAAAGCCGCTGCGGTGCTCGGCCTCCGCGCCTATGATATGAAGACGGCCGCTCCGGCAAAAACTTCAGCTATGCTGAGACGTTATACGACATTTTTACAATTTTTAACTAAAAGGAGGAAACCACATGAAAAAAATTCTATTACCTTTAATTATTACTGTTTTTATTCATACCAATATTTACTCTTATGATTTATTAAAAATTGGTGATAATGTAACAAATTATATTAAAACTAATCCGGTTAAATATAAACTGACAAATCAAAAATTATCAAACTGGCCAGAAGGTGTTGTAACACTATTAGCTTATGACACAAAAGTTGATGGCAAATCACCAATAATAGTTTTTGCATTAGATAAATATCCCATTGGTGTTTTACAGGGTACAAGTCCAAATGCCTATTATATATTTGATATTGATGGAGATGGTATACTAGACACAAAAACAGATAAGGGAATTGTTCCATTTTGGGTTGTCTATGCTAATTCAAAAAATAAATCAAAAAATGATAATATTACATCTATTTTTAATTTAGTATATGAAAGTTTTCAATCTGATGAAGGACCATATATAAATCAGAAATTCAAAGAATCAATTAACAAATTGTACGAATTTAATAAAAACATAAATATAGAAAATCGAGACTTAGCATATTTATTTTTGTTTTACCAATTATATAATCAATATTTTCCTGAACAGTCATTAAAGTGTTTAGATCTTTTAACAAAAGAATACATATCTAGATTTAATAAAATTCATCCCATTTTATTATTATATAAAGCTGAAACATTAATTAATCTTAAGCAAGAGCAAGATGCAAAGAAAATTATTGCAGAGTTAAGAAAAGCAGATCCAAATTTCATACCTGCAAAAGCTTATGAATATAGACTAGAAGTTGATAAAGAAAAAGCCAAAATATTATTAAATAATTTAAAGGAAAACCATAAAAATCACTGGATAGTGAAACAATTGTAAAAACGGCGTATAACACAGCATATGCGTAATTGCCCTAAATTCAAAACATAAAATATTTATTGACATAAAGATCAATCTATTAAATAAATTTAACGTGTTCCATGCTACTATGCATTATACTGGTAACATTATATGCAATGGCAACATAACTTTGGCCGGGCGTCCGTGCCCGCCTTGTGGGGAATAAAATTTAACCTGCCGGAGGAGAATACCATGAAACACGTAAATTTTTTTCTTTTAATTATTTTGGTTGTCGTAAATCTTACCGGTTGTAGTAATGATTTATTTCTTATTGATATTGGTAAATATGGGTATATTGATAAATCTGGTAAAATTGTAATCAATCCTCAATTTGAAGAAGCTTATGATTTTAGCAAGGAAGGTCTTGCTTTAGTCAAACTATCTGATAAATATGGGTATATTGATAAATCTGGTAAAATCGTAATCAATCCTCAATTTGAAAAAGCTTATAGTTTTGGTGAAGAAGGGCTTGCTGTAGTTATGCTGAATAAAAAATATGGATATATTGATAAATCTGGTAAAATTGTAATCAATCCTCAATTTGAAAAAGCTTATGATTTTAGCAAGGAAGGGCTTGCAGCAGTTAAAATAAACCAAAAATGGGGATATATTGATAAATCGGGTAAAATTGTAATCAATCCTCAATTTGAAGATGCTTATAGTTTTGGTAAAGAAGGGCTTGCAGCAGTTAAAATAAACCAAAAATGGGGATATATTGATAAATCGGGTAAAATTGTAATCAATCCTCAATTTGAAGATGCTTATAGTTTTAAGGAAGGTCTTGCTTTAGTCAAACTATCTGATAAATATGGGTATATTGATAAATCTGGTAAAATCGTAATCAATCCTCAATTTGAAGATGCTTATAGTTTTGGTGAAGAAGGGCTTGCTAGAGTCAAACTATCTGATAAATATGGATATATTGATAAATCTGGTAAAATCGTAATCAATCCTCAATTTGAAGATGCTTATAGTTTTGGTGAAGAAGGGCTTGCTATAGTCAAACTATCTGATAAATATGGATATATTGATAAATCTGGTAAAATTGTAATCAATCCTCAATTTGAAGATGCTTATGATTTTGGTGAAGAAGGGCTTGCTCTAGTCAAATTATCTGATAAATATGGATATATTGATAAATCTGGTAAAATTGTAATAGATACACAGTTTTATTATGCAGAAGAATTTAAAAATGGTTTAGCACTGGTAGGTGGTGAAAAATATGGTTATATCAACAAATCTGGAAAATATGTATGGTCATATGATAAAGGAGCAGATATTTATTTAGGCAAAGACATTGTTGGTTGGCACATAACTAAAAAAACAGATATTTTTAATAGCGATGATTATTTTATAATGATACTAGATAATCATTATAAGTTTATTGGTGTTACAAAAATAGAATTACGAATAAGTGTTGTAAAAGATGCTGGTGTTGAACAACCATTCCGTATAATTTCATATCCAATTGATTCAAGAGCCCCTATGTGGGGGTTTAATAAAAAAAGTATTACAGCTGGAGCTTTTGTCGGTAATAGAAAAGGTAAATTTGAATTATTGATAGTTGGAGATAATAAAACCTTAGCTTCTAAAATTTTTGAGGTCAGATAAAATATTAAATTTATTACTTGCTTTTCGCCGTCATGGCTCAAAGCAAAAAAGTCTTGATGTTTTGCCACTGCGTACAACAAAGCTTATGTGCTGCGCTTACTGTCGTTCGCTTGGGCTTCGCCACATTTTAACCTTCGCTATCGCTACGGCAAAAACGTCGCATACGCCGGTAACGTTGGGCATGATTTTTGAATAATTTCATTGAACTCGGGGAGGTTATATCTATGCTACTTCCTGATCCACAAACATGTATTAATAAAATTAATGATTTCAACCATGGAATCACTCAACAAAGAACTGCTCGTGATAATTGTGATTATATAACACTATTCCAATTGATTGTAAATAATATTTCTAATAATAATTCAATACCAATTTCATGCAATTTAATTAGAATGCTTGGTTTATTTCAAGCCTATAGAAATCAGCCAGCCCAAAAAAATTTAAATTTTATTAGTAATTTATTAAATGAATTAGGTTCATCATACTAAATAATCGATACTATTTACTTTACCACTGACTATTTTCACAATTACAGTCCTGCTACAGCTACATTATATAGAATAGTTTACAAATGACATATATATTATACTATAATAATCATCCTTACTATCAGGAGATCTATAATGGATACTATAAATAAAGCAAGCACCGGACTCCCATGCTTAGACAAAATTGTAAACAACCTCATTATGGGTGATAATGTAGTGTGGCAGGTTGATACCATTGCTGATTATAAAACATTTGTTGATCCTTTTGTTTCAAAGGCACTTTCAGAAGGTAGAAATTTGAATTATATCCGCTTTGCAGAGTTTCCTCCCCTCCTCTTTGAACAGCCGGGAATAAAAATACATTATCTCAATGCACATGAGGGCTTTGAAAGCTTTTCAAAACGAATTTATACCATTATTAACAGGGAAGGTGAGAATGCATATTATATATTTGATAGTCTTTCTGAACTTCAATCAGCATGGGCAACCGATCTCATGATAGGGAATTTCTTTGTCATTACATGCCCATATCTTTATGAATTAAACGCTGTTGCATATTTTTCTTTATTGCGCAATAGCCACTCATTTAAAACAATAGCTCGTATTCGCGATACCACACAATTACTCATTGATGTATACACATGCAATGGCGATTGCTACATACATCCCCTGAAGGTTCAAAATCGCTATTCCCCAACCATGTTCTTCCCTCACAAAAAAAATGCAGACTATTTTACTGCAATTACCCGAAGTGATGATGTCACCACATTCATATCCCATATACAGCAAACAAGCTTAGAAAAAACACAAAGGAACCTTGATTTCTGGGATAGGCTTTTTCTTAAAGCTGAAATGTTACTAGAATTAAACGAGGACCCCACCAAAAAACAACAGATGATTGAACAGCTATGCAAGGTAATAATTGGACGGGAGGAGCGTTTACTTACCTTAGCCGCCAATATCTTTACCCTGGAGGACCTTATTGCAATCAAAAACAGAATGATTGGGACAGGTCATATAGGTGGAAAAGCAGCGGGTATGCTCATTGCCCGCCGTATTTTACATAGTGATAACAGAATGCAATGGAATGATATTGTAGAACCCCATGACTCATTTTACATAGGTTCAGATGTTTTCTATACCTATATTGTTCAAAACGGGTGGTGGAAGTTATTCATGGAACAAAAAACTCAAGAAGGATACTTCACTGTAGCAAAAGAAATTGCTCAACAAATGTTGCATGGCATTTTTACCGATGACATCAAGGAGCAATTTCAGCAGATGATTGAATATTTTGGACAATCTCCCATTATTGTCCGTTCATCAAGCCTTCTGGAAGATTCTTTTGGTAATGCATTTGCTGGAAAATATGAAAGTATATTTCTTGTTAATCAGGGTTCTCCCGCTCAACGGTATCAAGCTTTTATTGATGCAGTACGTCAAATTTATTCCAGCACCATGAATGAAGATGCACTTGTGTACCGGCTCCAGCGAGGGCTTCATACAATGAACGAACAGATGGCACCTCTGGTACAACGGGTATCCGGCACTCACCGTGGCAATTATTTCTTTCCTGATATAAGTGGTGTAGGATTTTCACATAATACCTATGTATGGAAAAAAGAGATGAAACCTGAATCAGGGATGATCCGTCTTGTTATTGGTCTTGGTACACGAGCTGTCAACCGTGTTGAAGGTGATTATCCTCGCATAGTTGCTCTTGACGATCCACGCTCCAAACCCCTTTATGATTTTAAAGACGTACGGCGATTTTCACAACACAATGTAGATGTTCTTAACATAACAACCAATCAAGTAGAAACCATACAGATGGACGATCTATTCAACATTCAAGATCTCAATCTTCCAATGCACCTTTTAGGAATAAGGGATTATGAAGCTGAACAAACTATTAAAAATATGAATGGCGAACAAAAAGAATATTGGGTCGTTACTTTTGATGAACTATTAATGCACACTGATTTTACCAGTAACATTAAAACAATCTTACAAACTATCCATAATAGATATCAATACCCTGTCGATATTGAGTTTACCGTAAATTTTAATAAAGAAGAGGGGTATTACATCAACATATTGCAATGCAGGCCCAATCAGATAAAAGGATTGGGAAAAAAAGTGAAATTACCTGAAGATATACCCGGCGATCATATCTTTTTTACCTCCCGGGGTAACTTCCTGGGGGGCAGTATAGTTCAGCCTATCAAGCGAATAATCTATGTAGATCCGTATCTGTATAACTCACTTTCAATTTCCCAAAAATATGATGTGGCACGCACTGTAGGCAAATTAAACAAGGCAATACAAGATCGTGAAGAAATGCCAGCATTGCTCATTGGGCCGGGAAGATGGGGCACAACTACACCTTCATTAGGTGTTCCTGTTAGATTCGCTGAGATAAATAACATTAAAGTACTGGTTGAACTTGCGTTGATCAACGAAAATATAATGCCTGAACTTTCATTTGGGACTCATTTTTTTCAGGATCTGGTAGAAACCGATATTTTTTATGTAGCATTATTTTATGGTATAAGCAATGTTCTTTATCATCAAAACTTTCTTGAGCAATTCCCCGATATTTTTACCAAACTTCTACCTGATTCTCAATATAATCACGTTATCCAAGTTTTTGATCTAAAAGAACACGATGTAGAACTTATGGCTGATATCACCACCCAGAAAGTACTATGTTTTATGAGTTAAACTAATACCATTTTCATACTATTGTTTAGCTAAAAACGCTTGATTATATTTCTATTAGCCTCATGTCAACTGTACTGTCACCAACCATTTTTTTTAATAAACATCATGTTATAAAAAAATATTATTGACAATTATATCAATTGTTTAGTGTGTTCATTTCCATATATTTGGCATGTTTTGATGATTCATCATTATCTATAAGCAATGGTTATCTTTAATATCATACAGGAGGCATTACAATGTCAGTAATATCAGAAGTAATAGACAAGGTTAAAAGGCAGGATTCAGAGCAAAAAGAATTTATTCAAGCAGTTCATGAGGTTCTGGAAACACTTGAACCAACTGTTCAAAAACATCCCGAATTTGTGAAGGCAAAAATCTATGAACGAATTGTTGAACCAGATAGAGTAATTATATTTAGAGTACCATGGGTTGATGATAATGGTAATGTCCATGTTAATAGAGGTTTCCGCGTTCAGTTTAACAACGCCATAGGACCATATAAAGGTGGTTTGCGATTCCACCCTTCAGTCAATTTGGGGATTATAAAATTCCTTGGATTTGAACAAATATTTAAAAACTCCCTTACAACGCTACCTATGGGTGGCGCAAAAGGGGGATCTGATTTTGACCCAAAAGGAAAATCAGATATGGATGTCATGCGTTTTTGCCAGTCTTTCATGCGCGAACTATACCGACATATTGGTCCTGACACTGATGTACCAGCAGGTGATATTGGTGTAGGAGCCCGTGAAATAGGATTTATGTTTGGCTATTATAAAAAAATACGGAATGATCATACTGGAGTGTTAACCGGGAAAGGGCTTGAATATGGCGGAAGCTTGCTTAGACCAGAAGCAACAGGATATGGTGCAACCTATTTTGCAGCAGAGATGTTAAAAACTGTTGGAAAAGAAATTAAAGGAATGACTGTAGCCGTCAGTGGCTCCGGCAATGTAGCACAGTATACCATAGAAAAGGTTACACAACTTGGCGGAAAGGTTATTTCATGCAGCGATTCAAATGGAACAATCATTGATGAAGAAGGCATAACTCCAGATAAATTAGCATTTCTCATGGAATTGAAGAATGTTCGCCGCGGTCGTGTTAAAGAATATGCCGAAAAATATAAAAATGCTCATTATTTTGAAGGTAAATCAGTGTGGGATGTTATTAAAGAGCAGGGTATCAAAATTAGTGTGGCATTCCCTTCAGCAACAGAAAATGAAATAGATGGTATCCATGCCCAAGCACTTATCAAAAATGGATGTATCTGTATATCAGAAGGAGCAAATATGCCTTCAAACCTGGATGCCATTAAGATCTACAGGGAGCATAATATCCTCTTTGCACCTGGCAAAGCAGCAAATGCTGGCGGTGTTGCTACATCTGGATTGGAGATGTCTCAAAATAGCTTACGGTTATCATGGACACGAGAAGAGGTTGATAATCGACTACAGATTATCATGAAAAGCATTCACAAAAGTTGTCTGGATGCCTCAGAAGCTTATGGCAAAAAAGGGGATTATCTCACCGGTGCAAACATTGCAGGCTTCTTAAAGGTTGCCAAAGCAATGGTAGCCTATGGCATAGTATAAACACTGTCCTATAAAAACAAATAGAGCAGGATACAACCCTGCTCTATTAAAATAAAAATAATAATATTTTTATGCGTACATTTTATTAATTTCATCTTTAAACACTTCAACTATCACCCGCTTTTTAGTTTTTTGAGTTGGTGTTAGCATCCCATTAGATTCAGTAAACCGCTGATTCAAAATGGTATAATTCTTAATCTGTTCAAACTTTTCCAGATGTTTATTTGCTTCTTTTACATCGTTATCAATCAATTCTTTTAAGCGATAGTTGTTAATGAAATCATCCCCAACCTGTACGCAAAGCTGCATGCCACCAACATCTTCATATACCAGTTTCGACTCATCATATGTAATACCTTCTCGCTTAAACAGCGCCATGAAGTTGGCAAAATTTGGTACAATTAAGGCAGTAATAAATGGCTTTTCATCACCTACAAGAAATATTTGTTCTACCCAGTTACTTGTAGAAAATAAATTCTCAATCTTGGCAGGTGCAACATTTTTCCCAATAGAGGTACAGATTATCCCTTTTTTCCGCTCAATGAATTTAAAATAACCATCGCTTGATAATTCTACAATATCCCCTGTCTTAAACCAACCATCTTTGGTAAAAGTTTCTTTCGTTTCTTTTGGTTTATTGAGATAGCCTTTGAAAATACCAGCACCTGAAAGTTCCAGTTCACCGTCTTTTGAAACACGGCATTTGCTCCCATTTGCCTCTTTTCCCATATACCCTGGTTTACATGCTGTTATTGGATTGAGTATCGCAGCATTGAAACTTTCTGTTGAACCATACCCTTCTATGACTGCCAATCCCAGCGCATAGTAAAATCGCAAAAGATCAGGCGAAATTGCAGCACTTGCCGAAAATGAATGATGGAATCTTTTACCAAACAAACCACGCACCTTTGCAAAAATTTTATCAGCAATGGAATATTGAATCTTAAGCCATAGTGGCAGCCTGGACTTTAGATCAAAATTCGGATGCATATTATAACACCCATTTTCATCCTCACGATATTTCAAAGCCTGTAATCCTACATTCAATGCCCAATTAAATAATTTTTTTTGTAAAGGGTTCTCAGCCATCTGCTGCTGCATGGTTATATATATTTTTTCATACAGCCGTGGAACACAATTAATCCATGTTGGATTGTACTTTTGCATATCCTCAATAAGGGTTGCTGGCTTGTCGGCATAACATATTAACGACCCTTTACTGATAGCCAGCCATTGACATGAACCGCGGTCAAAAACATGCGAAAGTGGAAGATAACACAGTGTAACATCATTCTCATTAACATCAAAATTATACCTTTGAAAATATTCCGTTGTTCCCTCCAACCGTGATGAACCACACCAATGGGTTAAAATAACACCCTTCCCCTGTCCTGTTGTACCCGATGTATAAAGAATAGTAAACCAATCATCTAATGTTACACTATCTTTGCGTTTATTATATTTTTTATAATTTGCCTGATTATTTCGCCATTCCCGTCCCATGGCAATACAATCTTTAATACCGAATACCTTCTTTTTATCACCCTTAAATGACATATCCATCACTATTATTGTTTTAAGGCTTTTCAAATCTTTTTCTAGTTCCTTAACCTGTTTAAGAAGTGTTTTATCGCCAACAAAAACAATAGTACATCTGGAATCATTCATAATATATTTAACTTCATTATTTGAAAGCGTAGGAAAAATTGTAATACTTGCACCACCTGCACATGCAATTGCGATATCAACCTGTGTCCACATATAGCTTGTTGGAGCTAAAATAGCAGCTCGCCCTTTATAAGGAAAACCTAATTTCATTAATGCACATGCAATATCCTCAATCCGTTCTTTAAGTTCAGCATAAGTAAATAGCCCGTTGTTATCATCATACAGCTCTTTATTAAACTTTTGTGCTGGCCTGTCCGGTAACCTATCACATGTATCATAAAAATACCGGACCATTGTTTTCAGTTCGCCCATAATGCCCCCTTGAATATATTAATTATAATATACATATTTATATATCACGACCAGATGGTATTTCAAAAATTAATGACAAATTAAAAAATATGTTATTTAAAACTATTCAATAGTATCTCTTTACACATGGATAAAGCAATCCCAACATTTTCAGGGGATTTACCACCTGCCTGTGCCAGATCTTTCCTGCCGCCGCCGCCACCACCAATCTTCTTTGCAACAGCTTTAATGATAGCATTGCAATCAATACCTTTATCTACAGCTATTTTGTTAGCAGCAGCAATAATAAAAGCCTTCTCATCATGTGAAGAAGCAAGGCACACCACCACTGCAACGGATAGCTCCCGAACAAAATCAGCCACTGAGCGTAATGCTTCAGCATCCATGTTTTGTAATACAGCGCTTACAAATTTTATGCCATTAATTGTTTCTGCTTTGTCATATAAATCTTTTGCTATACTTTTAAGTCCCTTTTCTTTTGTTTTTTCCAGTTCTTTTTCTAATAACGATACCTTCTCTACCATCTCAGTTATTTTTTTCTCTACATTTGATTCATTTGATTCATTAACCTCAAGCAAACGCATCACCCTGCCAAGCAGGTGCTGATCATGTAACAGACGCTCATATGCTCCTTTAAGCGTCACACCTTCGATCCTCCGTACCCCTGCACCCGGTGAAGCCTCATGCATTATCCTGAAAACACCAATTTTTCCGGTATTATCTACATGCGTACCACCGCAAAGCTCCTTGCTGAAATTATTAACCGACACCATCCGCACAATGTCCGAATATTTTTCACCAAACACAGCCATTGCTCCCGCATGTATTGCATCCTGCAATGGCATAACACTGGTTTCAACCGGCAAGCATGCCCATATCTTTTCATTCACCATAGTTTCAACCTGCAATAATTCATCATGTGACATTGCCTTAAAATGGGTAAAATCAAATCTAAAACGCTCCGGTTCAACCAATGAACCTGCCTGTTTAACATGCTGCCCTAAAACATTGCGTAAAGCTGCCTGCAGCAGATGTGTTGCAGTGTGATTTGCCCGTATACAATTTCTACGTATTCCATCAATGGACAAGCGTACATGCTCCCCTTCTTGTAAATATCCTTTCTCCATCTGTCCCACATGAATAATGAGGTCGCCGCTTTTTTTTGTATCCTCTACTCTGAAAGTTCCATTATCACCATATATATAACCAGTATCACCTACCTGCCCACCCGACTCACCATAAAACGGTGTATTCTTGACAACTATTATACCCCTCTCACCATCTGCAAGCTGTACCTTCAAATCTTCAAAATTTGACATGGCAACAACATCAGATTCCGAATCATATTTTTCATATCCTTCAAACTCTGTTCTCTGGATAATCTTTGCTAACTGTCCAACAATAGTATCAATACTTCCTTCTGCACCTTTCCAGCTCTGGCGCCCTCGTGTACGTTGCTCTTCCATCTTTTTTTCAAAACCAACTTTATCAATAGTCATCCCATGTTCCTGTGCTATCTCTTCTGTCATTTCAACCGGAAAGCCAAAGGTATCGTACAATACAAAGACATCATTCCCCTGTATTGTTTTTTCTCCCTTCTTTTTCAGGGCATTAACTATTTCATCCAGCCTGTCCATACCATTTTCAATTGTTTCTAAAAAGCGTTCCTCCTCACCTTTAATAACAGCTTTCACATTTTCCTTTGTGGACGATAGCTCCGGATATTGTTTTCCCATTATTGTAACAATAGGCTCCACCATGGTATAAACAAATGGCTCATGGATACCAATCTGACGACTATAGCGCAATGCTCTCCTGAGAATACGTCGCAAAACATACCCGCGCCCTTCATTTGAGGGATATGCCCCATCCGAGATGGCAAAAGTCAGCGTTCTGGCATGTTCAACAAGAACATTGACAGCAACCTGTGCGTCTCCCTCATAGCGAATATTGCGTTTGTTTATAACATAGTTTACCAATTCATTGAGTTCATCTGTTTGATAGATACTATCGACATTTTGCACTAATGTTGCCAGCCGTTCCAGCCCCATACCTGTATCGATACCAGTTTTAGGAAGTGGGTGAAGCTTCCCTTCAGTATCCTGAAAATACTGATTAAACACCAGGTTCCAGAATTCTAAAAATCGTTCACAATCACATCCTGGTTTACAGTCAGGCTTACCGCACCCAAAGCTTGCCCCTCTATCCAGATACAGCTCAGAGCAGGGACCACATGCCCCTGAATCACCTGCAGGACCCCAGAAATTATCCTCTTTGCCAAGACGAACAATCTTTTGTTCAGGTATTCCAATGATGGTATGCCATATATCAAATGCTTCATCATCGTCGGTATATATAGAAACCCAGATATTCTCTTCTGGAAATTGAATAACCTGTGTGGAAAATTCCCATGCCCACTGGATAGCCTCTTTCTTAAAATAATCGCCAAATGAAAAATTACCCAGCATCTCAAAAAAAGTGCAGTGCCGTTTTGTTTTCCCAACGTTTGCTAAATCACTGGTACGTAAACATTTTTGTATAGAAGCAGCACGTGTGTATTCTGCATTAATTGTACCAGCAAACATAGGTTTAAACTGAACCATGCCAGCCGTGGTAAAGAGCAATGTAGGATCATCCTGCGGAATGAGCGAGCTTGATGGAACTATCCTGTGATCTCGCTGTTTAAAGTATTCAATAAAAGCAACTCGCAAATCATGAACTTTCATCATAATGCTGAATTCCTCTCTCTCAATAATAAAATAGTGTAGTGATTATCTTGTTGAACCTTTCCCTGTAACAATGCATGGTTGTTTTTGTATCTCATTGTTGTATACTTGTAATCAATTTCATAAAATCAATATTATTATAAATTGTGATTAACCCTCTGCATCGGCTACTCAATCAATAACATAACAACATATCAAATGAGAACAATATAAAAAATTGGTGCTACAATTTCAATATTATTTATTTCCACAAAACGATTGTATCATGGATTGCCTAATCATCAATAAAATTATTATTATCACTATTATTATCACCAAGCCTGTTCAAAACCTCTTTTATTGTATCCCAGCTAAAACCTCTTTGCTGCAAAAACAATCCAACCTTTTCCCTGGCATGCTCTTTTCCTTTTACACGATTATATTTTTTTTGTGCTATCTGATATATGCGCTCAATATCAGGCTCGTTATCCTGCATTTTTTTTATTGCTTTTTTTATTAACGATTTATGGATGCCTCGTTCAAACAATTTTTTTTCTATCACCCTGTTGCCAACAACTTTGTGTTCATGTGTCGAACGGACATACTGTAATGCATAGTGATAGTCATCTATAAATCCTTTTTCTATAAATAATTTTATAACTCTATATATTGTATTCTTATCAAATCCTTTTTTTATAAGATATTTTGTTATTTCATGCTCCGATCTATCTCTCAGCCCAATATAGTAAAGAGCTTTTTCCTTACATTCAAACAGCTTTGACTCTTCTTTAATATGTTCATATGCATCAATATCAATTTCAGTACCCTTTCGCAGCAATCCCTGTGGTACTGAAACAGAATCAATTTTTAAATGCTCACCACTATCTAACGTTATCATGATATAGCGATCAGAATATTCTATATCTATTATTACCATGAAAGCTCACCATACTATTAATATTTAACAATAAAAAAGGATGCTCAGCGGCATCCTTTTTGTAAAGAAAAATTGTATTCTCATTATTATCGTTTTGAAAATTGGAATCTTTTCCTTGCTTTCTTCTGTCCGTATTTCTTCCGTTCCACTTCCCGTGAATCACGGGTTAGGAATCCTGCCTGTCGCATTGATTTTTTATACTTTTCATCAAGCGCCGACAAACATCGTGCTATGCCTAACTTTACAGCTCCAGCCTGTCCTGTCCATCCTCCCCCATTTACTGTTGCATACACATCAAATGAAGCAAGTACCCCGGCTTCTTCAAGCGGCTGTCGTACAACCAATTCAAGAGTCTGTCGTCTAAAATATTCATTAATAGGCTTACTGTTGATAACAATAGCCCCATTCCCTGGTTTCAACCAAACTCGTGCAACAGCTGATTTCCTTCTCCCCGTTGCATAATTAACTGCGTTTGCCATAGTACGTACCTCGTATTTATTTATACCTATAGATTTATCTTATTAAAATTTTAATTCCAGATTTTCCGGCTTTTGTGCTTGATGAGGATGATCCTTCCCTGCATAAATTTTTAAATTTCCCATGATATTGCGTGACAATTTATTTTTGGGCATCATCCCTTTTACAGCATGATATAAAACATATTCCGGTTTTTTCTGCAACATCTTTTTAATATTTACAAATTTCATACCACCTGGATATCCTGAATGGAAGAAATACTCTTTATCATCTGGTTTTTTACCTGTTAATAAAATTTTTTCTGCATTGATTACGACAATATTATCACCCATATCCAGATGTGCAGAATAGGTTGGTTTGTGCTTTCCTCGTAAAACATGTGCAATCTCCGCTGCAAGCCGCCCCAGTACTTTTCCCTCAGCATCAATAATATACCATTTTTTCTCAATCTGAGATTTCTTTAATGAAAATGTCCTTTGCCAGATACTCATTGTAGCCTCTCACACTTCGATGTTAAATGTTAATAGAAAATTTCTAATAAAAATTATATAGATTATAAGCGTAGCACGCTATATATATTAATCAAAAAACTGTGGAAAAAAGAAATTCATCTCTTTCAGAATTTGGTGTTCAAACTTATTTTTTGATGGTAAATTTGTCAAGGAATTAAAATAAAAATTTGATCTTCATGATAATAATAATTATCCATATAATGGGTTAGCGTTTGATAAACCTTTAATCCTGATCGAGAAGATGGATTAACTATAACAGTTGCTTTCATTATTTTATCCTGTACCTGTTTGTTGATAGTCATAACAACTGCCTTAAAATAATAATATTTATAACTTTAAAAATAAGGGGGCGATAACGTGCCCCCTTATTATAAACAAATTTTTAAAATTTCTTTAAATTTTTTTGATATATGGCTTTTGCCTCTTTAACTGTCCGCTCGATAACATCTTTTACTGCTGGAACATCATTTATCAAACCCTGACACTGTCCTATGAGCTGTACACCATATTCTAAATTACCATCTTCAGTAGCAACTTTAATTTTATCAAATGCTGTTGCAAAATGTGCCAGCTGAATCATCATTTTAGGGCCCTGCAACATAACTCCCAATACCAATTTAAAATAGGGCAGGTTCATCATCTTTGCTATTTTATACGATTGTATAGCAGCATGAGGCAGACTCATACCTTTTTTTATTGCTTTTTCTGCTGATTTTGTCTTTAACACACGACAATAGATGCCATCAAATCTGTTGGAATATATGGTATCTTCTATCCCTGCTTTCAACTGGGCTTCAATTGTTTTTTTATGGAGAGGGCTTTCTTTTGTCATTGACAATCGGGTACCCATTCCTATACCTTCAGCTCCTAATGCCAATGCAGCTGCCATTCCTCTGCCATCAGCAATTCCGCCTACAGCAACAACAGGAATTTTAACTTTATCTACAATTGCAGGTACAAGAACAAAGGTAGTAACCTGTCCACCATGTGCTGCCGCCTCATGCCCCGTAACCTGTAATGCATCAGCACCCTGTTTCTCTGCAGCCAATGCATGCTTCTCAGTAACAACAGTTGCAATAACCTTACCGCCGTATTTATGAGCCCTTTCAGCAATCCAATCACACTTACCCAATGAAACATTAATAATCGGGACCTTTTCTTCCAGCATAACCTCTGCATTTTCTCTTGCTCCTGGCATGATCAGTGTACATCCTGCACCAAAAGGCTTATTGGTTAATTCACGTATTCTTTGAATGGCTGCTCGTGTCTGCTCAGCTGTTAAAGGTCCTGTTGCCAGATAACCGGTGCCACCTGCATTACAAACCGCAGCAACAAGCTCGGGTGTGCTTATCCAGCTCATCCCTGGTAAAATAATTGGATACTTGATACCAAAAAGTTGTGTAATTCGTGTTTTCATAATAACTCCCTTTTTGCTAATAATCGTAATTCAATACACTAACCATAACATAACAATGTTATGGTTATATTATTTCAATCAATATTTTATATACAATATTATTTTTTTCCCTATTAACGCTTAATCTTCATACATCTTGTTAATGACATCACTATATCGCTGTTGAATTACTTTACGCCGTATCTTCATGGTTGGTGTTATCTCACCATTATCCTGAGTAAACTCAGCAGGCATAAGGGTAAAGCGCTTTACTTTCTCTACCTGTCCTAAACCTTCGGTCAGCTTTTCAATTTTATTGTTATAAAACTCAAGTATTCCCGGATGAGATATTAGTTCCTGGCGTGATGAATACTGAATCCCTTTTGATTTTGCATATTCATGTAACATCTCAAAATTAGGAACTATGAGCGCACTTATATATTTCCGTCCGTCACCCACTACAACCACCTGCTCAATGTACAAATCCTCTCCTAACATGGTTTCTATAACCTGTGGAGCGATGTTCTTACCACCAGCAGTAATGATAAGGTCCTTTATACGATCGGTTATGCGTATATACAGGTTATCATTATGTTTTTCAACGGTCCCAACATCACCTGTTTTAAACCAGCCATCAGATGTAAACATCTCCCTTGTTGCTTCCGGTTTATTATAGTAGCCATCCATACACATTGGGCCCTTCAATTGTATCTCACCCTCATCTGAAACTCGTACATCAACAATATCAAGAACAGGACCGCATATTCCGGGATATGCTGTTTTATCAGTACCCACTGCAACAGGGAAAAATTCGGTTAAGCCATACCCTTGTGCCAGTGGAATACCCAGGCCGTTAAAAAATTCATTAATATCTGCAGACATTGCTGCACCACCAACATGGAACACACTCGCTCTACCACCCACCACATCTCTCACTTTTTTCAAAACAACTATCTCCCCTATAGCTTTTTTGCAAAGCAAGAATGGATTGATAAACTTATTTGAACGCTTTCTGGTATCAAATTCTATTCCAGCGTTTGTTGCCCATACAAACAATTTTTTCTTTACCGGTGATGCCGATTCCAATCTGTCAAATATTGTAGCATACATCTTTTCCCACAAACGCGGTACGCTACACATATAATGTGGTTTTGAAAGCGGTAAAATTGCCATAATATCTTTTGGATTTCGGCAATAATGGTTTTCACCACCTTTAAGGAGTACCCCATAACTCCACATACGTTCAAAAACATGACTTAACGGCAAAAATGCCAGCGATACCATACCCGGACCTGCTTCAGGAAATCGCACTACTGAAGCATAAATACCTGCTAAAAAGCTTGCATGGGTATGGACAGCCCCCTTGGGATTGCCGGTTGTCCCTGAGGTATAAATAATGGTAAGCATATCGTTACTTGATAGTCCCCGCATGCGGGATGTAACCTGTTCAATAACCGCACTATCTACTGTAGTATTAATAATATCTTTTACATAAAAACCCTTTTCACTGGTTACAGTGACATCATCCTGCAGCGATATAACATGAGTAACAGATGACATGGTGGCAATTTCTAAAATCTTATCAAATTGTTCCTGATCACCAGTAAATACCACCTTGATTCCTGCATCTTCAATAATATATCGAGCTTCATCCTTTGAATTGGTTGCATAGATTGGAACAGGGACACACCCGGAAGATTGTATTCCTAAATCTACTATGGTCCATTCAGGACAATTTTGCGCAAAAATTGCAATCTTATCCCCAGACTGACATCCATGGGATATTAAAAAATATCCTATTGCATAGGCATGGTGTTTAAGCTCAGACCATGTATAGGAATATTTCTCATCACCCTTAAAGCCGGTTAATGCGATACTATCACCTCGTGCATCAGCACGGGATAGTAGCATAGAAACAACCGTTTTTTCTTCTGATAAAAAATCGTGTAATCCTTGCAATGTTGCTTTCTGCATAACAAACCCTTTTGCAATAATATTCTTTGATGATAATTCTGTCGTACTCTTCAATGACTATCGTGCTATTTTACTTTTTTTGATAACTGTTTCTCTATCGCTACTGCTTCTTTTACTATTGAATCCACTACCTGCTTTACCGTTGGTGTATCCTTTATTATGCCGCTTACCTGCCCCAATGGCAGCACACCTTTTGCAAAATCGCCATCAATGGTACCCAGTTTAAATGCATCAAATCCAATTGCCATCTGTGCCATTTGCATCGATCGTTTTGGCCCCATGAGCATAATGCCAATCGCTAACTTAAGCCATGGAAACTCTAACATATCGGCAATCTTTTTGGATCTGATAAGTGCACTGAATGGATTTAATCGTTTTTTCAATAAATGCTCAACCCCTTTAGACTTCATGAACCTGGCAGGCAAGCCATCAACTTTTGGTGTATAAATAGTATCATATACCTCACTTTTTACACTTGCCTGTTTTGCCTGTTCTGCAGCCGGACTTTCTTTGGTATTCATAAAACGAGTACCCATTGCTATGCCATCTGCCCCCAGCGCCAGCGCAGCTAAAAGCCCTCTACCATCGGCAAAACCACCAGCAGCAATAATAGGTATATCTAACGCATCAGCAATTGCCGGAATAAGTACAAGCGAAGTAATTGCTCCGCCATGCCCGGCTGCTTCATATCCTGTAACAATTAATGCATCAGCACCATCCCGTTGTGCAGCAAATGCATGTTTATGTGTGGTAACTGTTGCCACTACCTTGCCACCATAGGCATGAGCTGCTTTTGCAATCTTATCACCTTTGCCTAATGAGTAATTTATAATAGGAACTTTTTCTTCAATTAAAACCTGTGCATTCCGTTCAGCACCGGGGAAATAAAGGGTAACATTTGCACCAAATGGCTTTTTGGTGAGCGACCGTATTTTCTGCACCGCTTCACGGGTCTGATCTGCTGTTAATACCCCGGTGGCAAGAATTCCCAAACCCCCGGCATTTGATACTGCAGCAACAAGCTCCGGAGTGCTTATCCAGCTCATCCCTGAAAGCACTATTGGATATTGAATCTTAAATAGTTCTGTAATTCTTGTTTTCATTGAATACTCCTTTATATATAAATTTGAATAAGTATGCCTTTTCTCAATTTTACCGCAAACATAACTAAGTTATCTAAAAAAGCAATAAAATTATAGTATTTTGTAAAACTTTCATATTATCAGTGAATTAGATGGTGGTGTAATCAATCCTGCACATAACATATGGCAGATAACTATCGCCAATCCATTCGCGCTCTTTTGATAGTACTATTGTATCATCAAGCATCCTTGTTACATCATCAGCCACCATACAATTTTTAAGCCTTCCCTGTACCTCTCCGTTATTGACAAACCATGCCATATCTAAATTAGCAGAAAATTGTCCCATCAATGTATTTGATTGACCAAATCCTATGAATTGGTCAATAATGATACCGGTGTCCATCTGTCTAATCATATCTTTGAATGATACATCCCCACCCGGCACCACAATGTTGCTAAAGCTTTCCTGTGGCAATGTAGCATAGCTACGCGATGCATTACCGGTTGGGTTGCACTGTAATATATGGCTACTCTGCAGGTGCGCTATATGCCGTTGTACATATCCACACTCAATGATCGTTTTATTAAAAGCCATCACCCCTTCACCATCAAAAGGGTAACTGCCGGGTGCAAAATGTTCAAGCGGATTATCATACACACTCAACTGCTTGCCAAAAACTTTCTGCCCAAATTTTCCTATATAGCGCGATATACCCCGTTGAATCGACTTCCCGGAAAGCCCCTGTAGTACCACCCCCATAATCTGGCCAAATGCTTTTGGCGTTAGTATAGCATAATAGTTGCCAGAAGGGATAGCAGCATTCGTTTCGCTGAATTGCAACTTCATAATAAGACGATTAACAATTTCATGGTAATCAAATGTGCTTCCCCATGAAGTACTTTCATATACCTGCATACGGCTCCCATCCGATACTATGCGCAATCCCGAAACGCTAACCCCATGTTGCAGGTAACGATATCCCGCTTCAAAACCACTGGAGTTGGTCAAATAAACATATCCGTCAACACACCCTGCCGAACTATCAACCATGCAATCACTATATGCTTTACGGATTGTATCTATGATAGCTTGCACTTGCTGGACCTGATTTTCTACAGTCCAGCTTTCCAACCATTGTTCATCATAGAGCGTTACTTTAGGAATGGCATTTTTACCAGGGAGTGCATAATCCTCGTTATCCCCATACTGTGCAGTATCCTTTGCATGGGCAATGACAGTTTTTATATCATTGAAATCATTACAATATGAAAAACCGGTTTTCCCATGTATGTTCAGGCGGATACCATATCCCCGTACTGCAGATTCGCGCGCTGAATGAAATACATTATTTTTAAAGGTAACTGACTTACTGATAGTATCATTGGAATAGATATCCCACCATCTGCATTGAACGCCCTGGCATTCTTTGCGAATAGCATCATGATTTCTTTTTGCTGCCTCCAGCACCGCTGCCTCCTATAAGAACATTTTTTATCAATAGGTGCGGCCCACCTGAAGAAACCGGAAGTGGTGCCTGCCCCTGCTTGCCACAGCCTCCCAATCCACCAAACATGGTACAATCATCTGCAATTGAATCAATATTCATAAGCGTCATGAACACATTCCCGCTGAGCATGCAATCGCGCAATAATCTCGTTTTCTTTCCCCGTTTTACCTCATAGGCATATGCCGGGGTAAAGGTAAACATCTCCAGATTGGTCTGCCCACCTAATGCGCCAGCTACATATAATCCATTACCTAAACGATCAAACAGCTCATCAGCAGTTGCGGTGCCATTATCAATATAGGTATTGGTCATCCGTACAATAGGGTGTGCACCACACGATATTGCCCGCGCATTGCCGGTTGGCTGCTCACCCATTTTTTTAGCTGTTTCCCGAGAGTGCAATCTGCCAGTCAAAATACCATCCTTAATCAAATAGGTTTTTTGCGGTTGTATCCCCTCATCATCTATAGGGATATACCCTGTATAGGGTAGTGAGCCATCATCAATCACCTGTAAACATTCCGGACCAAAACGCCTGCCAATCACCATGAGCTCTTTCATTCGGGGATTCTCGTAGATAAAATCTGCTTCAGAAAGATGCCCAAATGCCTCGTGAATAAACACCCCTGCCAGCTTTGGATCCACTATGACATTGTATAGTCCACTTTGTACCTGCTCTGCCTTTACCAGCTCTGCAGCCGTTTTCACCACCTCTTCTGCCACAGCGTGATTATCCTCAACCAGTTCAAATCCACCGTACTGTGCAATCGATTCACCGTACGGTTGCATAACAGTACCATCCTTTGCTATAGCCGAAAAAGAAACGCCACAGAACGAGCTTTCATAATCAACACCTGTTTCGTCAGTATTGTACATATAATAGTGAGTCATGGAATCCCTGTATACAACATTGGTATTCTCAACCAATGGGCTGCTCTTTAAAATTGCATTATAGCGGTGCATAAGCTCCATCTTTTCTTCAAGGCTTACGCTGTGCAAAGGCTTCAGTACTTTTGTTTTTTTGTTCACTACATTGGATTGCATGGCAGCAATGGAAACAGCGTCATCTTTTTTTTGTATGTGCGATAGTTCCTGTGCACGGATTATTGCATAATCTATCATATCCAGTGTTGTAAATGAAACAAATCCCCAGCATCCCCTGTTATAGACGCGCACCGATCCCTGCGTAGTTTTACCAGCTTTACAGGTTTCCACTCTATTCTTTGAAAGATGGATGCTTACCGTATCACTTTCACTCATTCGAATTTCAGCATACTCAGCCTTTATGTTTTTTAATTTCTTCTGCGCCATCGTCATATCTACTACCATTATATCCTTCTCCCAAAAACAGTATTGATACTCAGACCACTGTCAAACAATAGTCATCGCTACCCTATCTCGGCATGGATGGCAGATTTCTTATTGTGTATGGTATAGCAAAAATCCTTTACACTGTTGTCATTGCCCTTTTTATTGCCTGCCCAATATTGCTGGATAACTGTCGCCACAAATGGTTTCCCTGAAAATATAAATCCTGGTTAACCTCCACTTCTATGCCGCAGTACCTATCTCCGTACTGCTTTCTAAGCCATACCGTTACACCGTCACCACACCCCCTGAAAGGGTAATTGTATGCTATGCGCAACGGATGCAGTGCAAACAAAGTTTCTTTGATACTTTTACTTAATTGCTGTTCTACCGGGCAGTATTGATCATATAAAAGTCCTATATCACAATACCGTTTAAATCCATTCAATTGTGGTGTAAACGAATGGACAGCAACATGAATGACATGCGTATGATGTCGCATTGCCCTGCTAACAGCCTGTTCTATTGTATTGCGGTGTTTATCGTAATAACGTCGTATCAGCTCATTTTTAAGAACGCTATCAAAATTTTTTGTAAATTTCGAAAATAATTCATCACTTCCTACTGACCGGTTACAATCGACAATAAGGCGTGTAACCTTTGTGTATATAAGTGGCACATGCAGTATGCTGGCAATAATCATAGCCATTGGTAATGCCCCAATATCATACGCAAGGTGGGTTGCTACTATTTCATGCTCTCCGGAAAAAAGTGCTGTAAGCTCAGGTGGTATATAGTTTCCGGCATGCTCACAGGTAACAATACAGGTATTTTTTGCCATGTGCTAAACCTTTGCAGTATATCGCTTGACATAAAGCAATTGTATTCTACTTTTCTGGTCAACATTTATTTTAACAAAAGAGGTCTGTATGCTTATTATAACAACTATTATTGGGCTATCAGCCGGCATGTTATCAGGACTTATGGGTATTGGTGGTGGGATTATCATGATACCAGCATTGATATATGTAATGCATTTTAATCAGCATTTAGCACAGGGAACAACACTTGCTGCAATGATACCACCTATTGGTATTCTTGCAGCATATGCATATTATAAATCCGGCTATGTTAATATACCGGTTGCGCTTACCCTGGCTTTAGGTTTTATCATTGGGGGCTATTTTGGTGGTAAGATTGCGGTGTCACTTGATAGCGAAACACTCCGCCGTATTTTTGGAATAATCCTCTTTGTTATTTCATTGCATATCATATTTTCAAAATAGCCGCGCTTTACTGAACCGGTAATAATGTCATTTTTTATTAACACCCATGAATCTGAAATTTGTAAATTTTAATATGTAATCATGTGTAATACATAAAATAGTTGCTTTATTACTATAGACATGATACTGTATTTACAGTATACACTTTACATTTGTTTTTTATCAGGTAACTATCATGCAGCAACAGAACAGTGGTATTCAAAAACCACAACGTATAAAACCATTCTACTCACAAAAAGTACCCATTCCATCTAACCTTACATCTCTTTTATGGGATGAACAGGATACTGCTCCACTTGAAAAATTAATTCTCCGTGTTTTGCAGTATGGCAATTATGAAGAAATACATACTATCTACTCTTTATATTCAACGGAAACAACTGACATAGTATCTCGTTACCCTGACATAAAACGGGGAGTAAAATTCTGGGTGCGGTACTGGAATGAACACCATTAACACAACAATAATTACCCTGGCACAACAGATACAAGAGCAGTTTCCGCATTTTTATTTAGCTGGTGGTACTGCCATAATGTTAAAATATAACCACCGGATAAGTTATGATCTTGATTTCTTTAATTTTAAAGAATTTTCATATAACCGATTGGCAAAAAAAGTAATACCATTATATCAAAACCAGATTGATAAATGGGAGCGTAAAGAGGATAATATAGATTTCTTTATCAATGGAATAAAAGTATCATTTGTTTTTTTTCCTTTTAAAAACCTTGAAAAAATTGAAACTATTCATCACATTAAAGTAGCAGGTGATTTTGATCTCTTTTTGAACAAACTGTATGTTGCAGGAAGAAGAATTGACCCCAAAGATCCTTTTGATGCTGCTTATTTGTATAACCAGCATAATTGGGATAACAACTACATTATACAAGGTTTTGAAAAGAAGTTCAAGGGACAAAGTTATAAAATATATTTAGGGGCTTTATTGAGCTTTGAGGATTATGGCGAATTACCAGCATGGATAAAAGAAACACTGATGAAGCTTATATACCAGGTTTAAACCTCTTGAGCATCAACGATAAACTTACCACTGTTACCGAACTTAAAGCCATAGCAGCCCCTGCCAGTTCGGGTTTTACCAGCCAGCCTGTGAAAGGATACAACACGCCAGCAGCTACAGGCACTAAAACCGCATTATATGCAAATGCCCAGAAGATATTCTGTTTTATGCGTCGCATTACTTTTACTGCTAACTCAAAATAGGTCACCACATCACGCAATCTGTTCCTCAAGAGTACTACATCACCAGCTTCTATCGCCACATCAGTTCCACTGCCAAGTGCAATCCCAACATCAGCCTGTGCCAGCACCGGCGCATCATTGATGCCATCACCAATAAACGCTACAATCTCTCCATCCTTTTGCAACTGTTTCACAACATTCATTTTATCTTCAGGTTTAACATCAGCATATACAGCATCCATGCCAATTTCATGAGCTATCGCCAGAGCACTCAGCCTGTTATCACCCGTAAGCATGGCTGTTTTTATACCACGCTGTTGCAAAGAGCGTATAACCGTGTTTGCATCTGTCCTGGGCGTATCCGATAGTGCAATAATACCATACGGCTTTTCCTGTGCTACAACAACGACCGTTTTTCCTTCATTTTCAAATTCTTTCATCTTTTGTGCGATAGTTACTTCACATGGTATGTAATCCTGTATAAAATCTCTGCTGCCAGCAATAACCTTTTTTTGAGCTATCGTCCCCATGACACCTTTCCCTTCCACTACGCTGACATCCTCAACCTCATGGAACACTGCATGGTGATTGGTAGCATATTGTACAATTGCTTCACCAACAGGATGCTCAGCATAGCGTTCCAGGGAAGCACAAACCGATAGCAGTTCATGTTCACTGATGTTGTCAAACGCTATAATATTGGTCACTGTCATGGTGCCGGTTGTTAACGTTCCCGTTTTATCAAATACTGCATGCGTAACCTTTGAAGCATTTTCCAGGGCTTCACTATTTTTAATCAGTATTCCCAGTTCAGCGCCTTTTCCAATACCAACGGTTATAGCAGTTGGAGTAGCAAGCCCCAATGCACATGGGCAGGCTATAACAATGACAGCCACAAACACCTCAAATGAAAAAAATATATCCCCATTTATTACATACCAAACCAGTGCGGCTATTGTTGCAATCGTCAGTATAACCGGTATAAAAATGCTTACCACCCTGTCGGCAAAACGTTGCACACGTGGTTTTGACATCACTGCATGTTCAACCAGATTAATAATCCGTGATAGTATTGAATCCTGTCCAATAGCTTTTGCCTTTATCACAATCAGGCTGTTTTTGTTAAGTGTCCCCCCAATAACCGCATTGCCTTCGCTTTTGAATACTGGCACAGATTCACCGGTTACCATCGACTCGTCCACATAACTTTGTCCCTTTACAATTTCGCCATCTACCGGAATGCGCGTTTGCGGTTTCACAACAACCGTGTCTCCAATGGTAACATCACTGGTGTTTATTTCTATTTCATTCCCATCTCGAATGACTATCGCTGTATCCGGACTAAGCGATAGTAGCTTTGCAATGGTATGGGATGTCCTTGATTTAGCCCTTTCCTCAAGATATTTCCCGATGTTAAGAAATGATGCCAGAAATATTGAGGTTTCATAGATCATAAATTCATGCGACAGCACGTGCAGTGAAGCAAGGATACTTGCACCAAATGATACCCCGATGCCCATGGCATACATAACATCCATTGATAAAACCCTATTTTTCAGTGCATGGTATGCACCAGTAAATATGTGATAGCTCACAAAAAGAAATACTGGCGTTAATATAATAGCGATGCCAATAGTATCCATAGCCCACAATCCATACATCATTGCCATAAGCAAAGCACCAGCTACCAGCCCAGCAACAATCTGTATCAGGCGCAGTGGTGACTGTTTTTGTGTTTGGACCTCTTCTGTCC
The DNA here is from genome assembly GCA_035420565.1 of Spirochaetota bacterium. GTDB lineage: Bacteria > Spirochaetota > UBA4802 > UBA4802 > UB4802 > UBA4802. The sequence goes on from DAOLVF010000001.1 coordinate 48,377, forward strand.
CTAAAAACCTGTAACCAGCATCTTCAACCTTTGTTTTTATGTCGCTGTCATGAACAGCTTCAGGGGTAACAACAAGCATTGCTTTCCCTGTGGCATAGTTTACATTAATATCAAGCACACCCTCTATATCCATAATCGCATTCGTTACCGCTTTAGAGCACATGACACAGCTCATGTCACCTATTGTTGCCTGTACAATTTCTTTTTCTATGTATACTCCATTTTCTTCCAGCAGTTCAACAATGTGTATGGGACTTATAACGGAGCTATCGTACTCAATTTCATAGTGTTTATTGTTATAGTTTACACCACTAATACCTGGTGTACTTGTTATCAGTTTTGTAATAGCTTCCCGATTATTATTTTTTATTGCCAGTAATACTTTTTTATTCATATTAAACATCCTCTAAAATACTGTATTACTATTCATGGTCATATAATATACTATAAAAACAAAAATAAATCAATACCTGATTATTTATTATTATCTGGAAAAAAAATTTATGCCTATTCATGATGGATTATTATTATTTCAATCACTTCACCCATATTCTTTGCTTATCGGGTCATTGCCTTTTAGTAACTTTTTTTATTTTATATAGACTCAATCCCTATAAAAATCTTATCATCACGGTGTTCAATGTTTGATGCATTCCTTTTTATCGCTTCATTAATAAGCGATACTGTTTGTTCAACACTTAAGTGCCCATTTTCAAGTATAAAATGCTTTAAATCTTTATATTGGTTTCCAAAATAGTCTGTACTAAATTCCTCAATTATACCATCAGTAAATAGGTACAATTTATAGTTTTTTTTGATATCAATTATCTTATTTTCAAAATTTGAAAATTTTGAAATTCCAATTGCAGGACCCGTGCGGGATAACTCAAAAATAGTGCTGTTCATAACCAAAAATTGATCAGGATGACCTGCCGAAGCATAAAGAAGTTTATTATTGTTCCCATCAATATCAACCATAATTGCCGTTAAAAACATTTTCATTGTTTTATAATAATCCGAAAATACTGTATTGAGTTTCTTAAAAACTTCAGCAGGGGTTTCACATTCATCCTTTAACTTATCATATTCAACTTTTATCAATATGGTAATCAATGATGCGCTTATACCATGTCCAGTTGCATCGGCAAGAAACACGCGTGTCTTTTTATTTGGTAGAGAAGCTATATCATAAACGTCACCACCTATTTGCATAAACGGTTCATTGTACACTGCAATCTTTACGTCCGGTATGTGCATTATTTCTTTAGGAATAATTCTATCATGAATAGTTTTTGCAAGATGAACTTCATTTGATATTTGATCATATAATGATGCCAGCTTTTTATACGTTTTCTCTGTATCCTGCTGAGCAGATATGGCTTTTTCAGTCTGATTCAAAAGCTCTTCCGTCTTTTTCTTTACTTCAGCATTTAAATTCTCTGAAAGATATTCTGTTGTCTTAAATGCTCTTGCAAATCGTAATGACAAAACTGATGATTGGAACAGAATAAAAAGCGCAAGCCCATATTCAGACATAAAAAATGTACGTATGATAAATAGATTATGTAAAATATCATTAGCAACAGTTATCATTAATACTATATACCCTATAAATATTAACAATGCATCATCCCTGCGACGAATACTGGCAGCAATAAGAATTATAAAGGCTCCAATCATTGTAGTGAACAGTATTACATTATAAGCACCTATCAAATTTGTAAATATTTTAGGGGGTAAAATCATTGGAATGCTTATAAAAATAATCCCTGTAATAATCTGAAAAATTACAAACATTCTGTTTGATTCACGAGGGAAAAGATAACAAACATAGAGCGTAAAACTTAACCATCCTAAACCAAGGCTACCATATTCAATTGAAAATCTGATAAAAAACACATCGGAATTATAAAAAATTCGTTCAAGATAATTACCTATAACAAATGAATGGCTGAAAATAGCAAAACAAAATATGGAAAACCAAAAAGAGGTTTTATCTTTTCTACGCCCCATCCAGAGAATTAAATGATAGACAGCAATGATGAATATAATGCCAAGTATAACCGTTTTAATAAAATCATGTTCCCACAGAATCTGTGTAATACTTTCAAAAGGACCAATAACTATACACTTATTAAGGCCGCCTCCACGATGAAAAAAGTTTGATACTTTTACTGCTATGACAAATTCTTCAGTTTCTTTTTCACAGTTTAAAGGTTTTAATTGAGGTTTTAAACAAGGGCTTGAGGATTGCTCATCAATGCTAACAATCCCAGAACACATAAATTTGTTGCCATTGAAATAGAGTTCATAGGCTGTGTTTGCACCTGGAACATAGATGGCTGGTGAAGTTTCCCAAAAACTTTTATTTACTTTTACCTTTAAGCGATACCAGCCATAGCCATCGCCTTTAAATTTTTCAGAATTCCAGTAATTGGGTATTATGATATAATCCCATTCAGAATCATCGTAATCTGGTCGAGCAAAAGCCGGACTATCTTCCAGCATTCTATACTTCCACTCACCCTTAAGCTCAACAGGCTTCTCTTTAGTAAAATCAATTGTAGAACAATCAAATACTCCACATTGTGCAGAATAACTTGAAAAAAATACCTCTGTCGGAGAGCAACCTGCAAAGAATAAACAGGCTACTAATAGTGGAATGAGGTATAATTTCATAGCCAACGCGCTAACATAAATTTTGATATTCATAATAGCGTACTACGTTATGAAAAAAGTAGCTTCATCCTTGTGCACTTAGTCCATGAATATTTTTAATACAAGAAAAAATACTGCCATTTAAACTATGGGTAGTTATGATACTATTCTTCATTGTTTTATTTAACTCATATCTATTTGCTTATGGGAACCTCTGGGAATCCAGCTTTTCATTACCACCAATACGATACACAGTATTCCAATACTTATCCCCGGAAGGGAATGTTCAAAACTAATTATTAAAGGTTACTATGTTAAAATAAAATACAAGATAGCGGTATTCTTGTCAATTATTATTACAAAATGTCATAATTATAACATGGAAATGATTAACATTAGGCTTCAAATGTGTTTTGTTGTAAGTTGTAATTTTATATATAATTAATTATTCTTGATCTACAATCATACATCTTTCCTGCTAAACTTGAACCTGCACCAACTATATTGTTAATACAACATTAATTGCTTGACAGAAAAACAGCTAAAATATAGATTTGCCAATCTATTACACAATACCATTATTGATGATTGAAAGTATAAAAGCCTACGCAAAAATAAATCTTCATCTAGAAGTTTTGAACAAAAGGCCAGATAGCTACCATAATATCTGTAGTATCATGGCGAAGATTAATATCTTTGATCTTTTACAACTTGAGGGATGTGAACTATGCAATCCTAATACTATCGATATAACTATTCGATGCATAGGCGGGCAAAATGCCGCTATAGTAAAAGAACTCCCCATAGAGCAAAACCTGATCACAAAAGCAATACGTTTATATTGTTCAACTGCACATATTGGCTCAAGGGTTACTATCGCCATACAAAAAGAAATTCCATCAGGTGCAGGATTGGGTGGCGGAAGTGCAGATGCTGCAGCAGCCTTGATGCTCTGTAATAACGTATTCAATAAATTCAGTCACAATGAACTTATGGCGTTAGCTGCTGAGATTGGAGCTGATGTTCCTTTTTGTTTAAATGGAAATATTGCTCTTTGCGAAGGTAAAGGTGAAATAGTAACTCCATTGAAAAAAATACCTCTGCCAGATGCAGTTGTTATTGTTTTTAATGACGTTCACAGCAGTACCAAAGAAGCATACACCGCATTGATGAGAAGTTTTGCGCCTGTTTTGTCAAAAAAAGAAGCAGTTTTGTCTTTATGGGATAAAAGTGATGTAGGTGCTTTATTAAACATTTTTAAAAATGATTTCCAGGATATTGTTTTTGATAACAATCCACAGCTTAGGGAAATTTACCGCACCTTGCAGGATTTTGCCCCGGATTTTATCCATATGACAGGTAGCGGTTCGGCATTATGTGCACTTTTTCACGATATTGGAAAAGCCAATGAGGTTTTCCTGACGCTTAAACCTCACTATTCACAAGTATTTGTATCAAATTTATTATGACATAAGGCATTTTATTACTATAATTATAATATTATTTTGAGGTGTAGCCAAGTGGTACGGCACCGGGTTTTGGTCCCGGCATTCCCAGGTTCGAATCCTGGCACCTCAGCATACTTTATTATGAGTGATAGTTATGAATAACTGTAAAGCTGTCATATTAGCTGCAGGTAAAGGCGTGCGCATGCAATCCAGCCTGCCCAAGGTACTGCACAGGTTAGCCGGGAAACCGCTTGTACAGCATGTTATAGATAATCTCATCAGTGCAGGTATAAGTTATAATGATATTATAGTTGTCGTGGGCTATAAAGGTGATGATGTAATTTCAGCAATTGACAACAATATCTCCTTTGTCTGGCAGATAGAACAATTAGGAACAGGTCATGCTGTAATGCAAACTGAACCTCAATTGGGCACCTATAACGGTTGTTTACTTGTTGCATGCGGTGATGTGCCACTCATAAAGCCTGAAACATTTATCAAGCTGTATAATGCTGTTAACGACCACAGTACAGGTGCTGCAGTTCTGACAATGGAACTTGAAAATCCCTGCGGATACGGTCGTATTATCCGAGGTGAATATGATAATTTGATTAGGATCGTAGAAGAAAAAGATGCAGATCCTATTCAGAGGAATATAAAAGAAGTGAATACCGGTACCTATGCTTTTAAAAGTCCTATTCTTTTCCAGGGGTTAAAAACTATTACCACCGACAATGCTCAAAGGGAATATTATCTACCTGATGTTTTAACATTTATCAGAAAGTCTGGATATGATGTGAAAATCATTAAACTTGATGACCCCATTGAAGGAACTGGTGTAAATTCTAAAGAAGAACTTATAAAACTTGGAAGCATAATTACAAAAACGTTTATTAAAAAATAGGGTGTATATGATTTATCCAATTAAATTATTCTCGGGAACATCAAATTATGCATTAGCTCAGGATATAGCTCATTATTTAGGTATTGAGCTTTCTGAAATTGAAATAAAAAAATTTAAAGATGGTGAAATATCTGTTAAAATTCTGGAGAATGTTCGCAGCGTTGATGTTTTTTTAATACAATCTACCAGCAATCCTGCCAATGATAACATAATGGAATTGCTGTTGATGGTAGATGCCGCAATGCGTGCTTCTGCTCAGCGTATTACTGCAGTTATCCCTTATTATGGTTATGCACGACAGGACCGAAAAGTTGAACCGCGTGTTCCTATCTCTGCCAAGCTTATAGCTAACATGCTCCATGCTGCAGGTGTCAACCGTGTTCTTACCATGGAGTTACATTCCGATCAAATTCAGGGTTTTTTTGATATCCCCGTAGATAATCTCTTTGCATCTCCAGTTGTTATTGAATATGTCAATGAATTGAATATACAAAATCCAACAGTGGTTTCTCCTGATGCAGGTGGAACTGAACGTGCTCGATTTTTAGCTCGTAATATCAGTGCCGAATTAGCAATCGTTGACAAGCGAAGACCAGAACCAAACAAATCGGAGGTGATGAATATCATTGGCGAGGAAAGCGTTAAAAATCACAACTGCATTATCATTGATGATATGATTGATACAGCAGGTTCTATAGCACAAGCAGCAAATGCCTTAAAGAAGAGTGGAGCAAAAGATATTTATTGTACTGCCACGCATGCAGTGTTATCCGACAATGCTATCGAAAAACTTAAAAAGGCTGAATTTAAAGAAATCATATTAACCAATACAATAGATATCCCTGAACATAAAATATTACCCAATATGAAAATACTATCTATGGCACCACTTTTTGGAGAGGCAATACGAAGAATTCATAATGGAGAATCGGTAAGTTCATTATTTATACGATAATGTCATAGTAAATAATTATTGAATTTTATACCATTTTTACTATAATGTATATTAAATTATCTGGAAGAGGTTGATATGGAAGCACAAGTATTACCAATTAAAACGAGATCAGAAATTGGGAAAAATGCCAATCATAGGCTCAGAGCACAGGGATACATCCCTGCTGTTCTATACTCCCATGGCGTATCACAGGCTGTAATGGTTGAGAAGAAGAATTTCTTTAAAATCTTCAAGGGACATATATCAGAAAATCTGCTCATTGACCTCCAATTTAATGATCATTCCAGTGCCCCGGTAAAAGCTTTTATAAAGGATTATCAACGACACCCTATAACGGATGAAATTTTACACCTTGATTTTTTTAAAGTAACAATGACCGAGACCATAACTACCAAAGCACCTATAGAAATTATTGGAACTTCTATTGGTGTTAAGCAGGGTGGGATTTTAGAAGTAATTGAGCGCGAAATTGAAGTTGAGTGCCTACCAGCAGATTTACCTGAAAAGGTTCAAATTGATGTAACAAATTTAGCAATCGGGCAATCTATACATGTAAAGGATATTATAGCTCCAAACGGTGTTAAGATCCTAAGTTCACCTGAATCGGTTATTGTAGCTGTACTTGCACCACATAAAGCCACCGAAGAGGTTGCACAACCAGCTGGGGAACAACCTCAAGAAACTGTTGAAGAACAGTAATTATTTAGTAATGAGGTGTATGTAATTGAAATTAATCGTAGGATTTGGAAATCCAGGCGAAGAATACTTCAATAACAGGCAAAACATTGGCTTTAAGGTTGTCGATATTCTTGGCAATAACGAGAATATTGACATACGTGTCAAAAAGAAAAAATCTATCATTGGACGTGGCAAAATTTCAGGTGAGGATGTCGTTTTGTTGAAACCTCAAACCTTTGTTACCCTTATTGGTGAGTCAGTGCTGTATATTGCTTCTTTTTTACGTATCAATGTCCGTGATATTATCTGTGTCCTGGAAGATTCGTCTTTGCCTCTGGGCGAAATTCGTGTTGATTCCATTATGTCCAAGCTCAAGCACCCTGGAATAGAATCTATGACAAAGGCTTTGAAATCCGATAGATTTGCAAAAGTACGAATTGGTATTGGCTACCCACATAAAGGCATAACGATGGAAGAACATCTGTTAAATGATTTCTCAGACGATGAAAATTTTATCTTAATAGATGTTCTCAATAAAGCCGAGGAGGTAGTACGAATGCTCATTAGCCACAGTATCGAAGAAATACAAAACAAATATAATCCTGAAGGTGCGCTGAAAATTAAAAAACGGCAATTGCCCAGGATACGTATCCGTAGATAAGCATTTCCTTTTAACTTACTTCCTTTCTCATCCGATAATATCAATAAAAGTATACCTAATAACCACTATGAATACCAAACTACCAATTTTAATTACATTATTGTTATCATTTTTCATGAACAGCTACCTGTTTGGACAGAATTATAAAGATGCTATACACCAAAAAAAATTCTCTGAAGCTTTGACAATTATCCAATCCAAGCTTGACGATATATATTCAAAAAGATCCATTGAAAAGCAGATACCAACCACCTATGTTGCCATTGAAAAGATTGAAGAAGGGGTTGATTTACAAAAGATTTTTTCAGAAAGAAAGATACAGCCATATTTTATAGAAAATAACGATACCCTCTATGCATTACATGCTGATGCAGCACTTTGTTATCAAAACATCTACAAATATCATGAAGCATTACAGCATTATTTTCAGGCATTACGCTTTACAACAATTGGAGAAAAGGATCATACAATCTTTTATTCAATAGCACAAATTTTTAAAAAAATAAATAAATTTAATGCGTATGTGCTCTATTTAGAGGAAGCGTATGAAATTAAACCAGATAATTATGATTATTCTTTAGAACTATCCTTAGCTCTTTCATCTGGCAAGAATAAAAAGAAAGCTTTATTTCATCTCAACCGTTATATTGCATCAAAAGGTGATAGTGTTCCCCCCAATCTCTATCTGATCGCTGCAAACTGCTATGAATCAATAGGAGATTACATCAAAGCATCCGAACAATATACATTATACCTTCATCATAAACCCAATGATTACGCTGTTCTCTTTGCATTAGGCTACCTTGCTTATACAAAAATTTCGGATATGAAGTTAGCATACAAATCATTTATAAATGCTATCCCACTTTTCAATGAAAATGATTGGGTATTAAAAGGACTATCTTATACAATGTTAGGTGATATTGAATGTATGGATCTTAATTACAAAAATGGTTTAGAATACTATCTACAGTCAATAGCCATATCGGAAAATATGAAAAAAATAATAGATGAAAAAAAAGCCAATATTAATACAATCAATGATAAAATAAACGTAATTAAATCAACATTGCTTGCTAATAAAGATATTGCATTATACCCCCAATATCAAACGCTAATGGATGAATTAGGAAACAATGAACTTGAATTACGGCAGCTTGAACATGAATACAGCAAATTGAATGCAGGATTACTATCGTTTAAAATTGCTGTCGCCCATGAGAATATGATGCAATTTGCGCAAGCAATTGAATGGTATAACAAAACCATTGAGTATGGAATTAAAATAAGAGAATCCAGCAAAAAAATTGAAAAATTACAGCTAAAAATTTCCAGAGGATTTTAATAAAAATTTTTTTATTGAAAAGATGTATTATTTTATTAATGACAAAATCAATGACATTTCTAACATTCGTCATTACTTTAGTTTTTACTTCATGTTTACAAATTGTATTGTGAGGAGCATTCATTATGTCAGGGCACTCTAAATGGGCTAATATTAAGCACAGAAAAGCTGCACAGGATGCAAAAAAGGGAAAAATATTTACCAAATTTATACGGGAAATCACCGTTGCCGCTCGCGTCGGTGGTGATGACCTCAATAGCAATCCTCGTTTACGGACTGCTGTTTTAAAAGCGCGTGAAAACAATATGCCAATGGAAAACATTGAACGGGCAATAAAAAAAGGGACGGGAGCTCTTGATGGTTCAACATACGAAGAAGTACGCTATGAAGGGTACGGCCCCGGTGGGGTTGCCATCATGGTTGACTGCATGACTGACAATAAAAATAGAACAACGCCAGAGATACGCACTATATTTTCAAAAAATGGCGGAAATTTAGGCGAATCTGGATGTGTTTCATTCCTTTTTATTAGAAAAGGCGTCATTAACATTGATGCAAATGCAACAAATGAGGATAAGGTTATGGAAATCCTCCTTGATTATGATGTTGAGGATATAAAAACTGAAGATACTACCATTGTTGTCTATACCTCTCCTGATAAATTTAATGACATATTAGAAATCATACGTTCTCACAATCTGCCAACATTAAATAGTGAAATAACCTATATTCCCAAAACAACCATCAATCTGGAAGGGCAAAAAGCATCACAATGTTTACGATTGATCGAAGCTCTTGAAGATCATGATGACGTACAGGATGTATACGCCAATTTTGATATCCCGGATGATATTATTAATAGTATGAGCTAATCGATGTGGCAACTATAATGGGAATTGACCCCGGTTATGGACGCTGTGGTTGGGCGATAGTAACCGATAGATTAACCTATATTGACTGTGGTGTTATTGAAACAACTCCTGGTGACGAAGGTGAAAGACTTTTTACTATATATCAAAGTGTAGGTGATTTAATTGCTTTATATCAGCCTCAATCGTGTGGATTGGAAAAATTGTTTTTCAGTAAAAATACTAAAACTGCTCTATCGGTAGTGCAGGTCATAGGTGTTTGTAAGTTAATACTAACTCAGCATGCTATACCTTATTCTGAATATACACCAATGCAGATAAAACAATCTATTACCGGATATGGAAGATCTTCAAAAGAGCAACTATCGACCATGCTGAGAAAAATTTTAAAATGCGATACAATACATAATTATGATGATGCATTTGATGCAATTGCAATAGCACTATGTCATTGTCTGGCAACTCCAGAAAGATCATTATTACACCAAAAAGTATAAATTTATTTCAATTTTGAGTTTTATATGATTGCATTTCTTAAAGGCAAAAAAATATCTATTAAACCAACAAAAGTTATCGTTGATGTTAATGGGGTAGGGTACGAGGTTACCATCCCCCTATCTACCTATGAAAAAATAAGTTCTGTAGCTACTATCGAGCTTTATATTGCTATGGTAGTCAGAGAAAACTCCGTTGCCCTGTATGGCTTTAGTTCAGAAGAAGAAAAGCAGATGTTTGCAATCCTTACATCAATTCCCGGGGTAGGCCCATCCATTGCAATATCAATTTTATCATCTATGTCGCCTCACTATATTACCAACGCCGTGAAAGCTGAAAATATTCTTGCCTTTACCGCTATACCAGGAATTGGAAAAAGTAAAAGCGAAAAAATAATCTTTGAACTAAAACGCAAACTTCGGAAATTAGAAGCCACTGTTCAGCATCCTGCTACAACATCCCCCGATAGACAGGACGCTATCGATGCATTGGTGTCATTAGGCTTTGATGAAAAACTTGCAATGTCTACTATTTCTTCAATTATCACAAGCAATCCTGATTGTGATTTAGAGACAATAATCCGATTATCATTGAAACAATTATCGCAATAATCATGGATATTGATTTATCATGATTGGAAGTTCTACAGTATTGCATGATTAGTGTTGTAAATTTTGCTTGTTTTTGCTTGTTATTTAAAGAGAGTTCATGATGGTCAGCATGCTGACACTGAGAGGGAATGAAAAAAATAGTTGCCAGCAGTCATCCTGAACTCATTTCGGAATTTACAGTTACATATTGCGATTCCGGTTAAAGCCCGGAATGACAGGAGTCCATATTATATATTTTCCGAGGAGTTAAAATTTGATATACAATTGTTATTCATTACAGTTCTTTATTGAAAGAAATCGAATGATAAATGCTTAAACACCTGAATAATAGTAAAATTAAACTATATTAAACATAATGAAATATTAAGTCTTATTTATATAATCTAATTTAAACTATTTGTAAATTTTTTTTATGAACATACAATATTATCATTGATTTTTATAAGTATTTTTTATATTATAAATTTTATAATAAAAATTTATTCAAACGAGGTGCATCATGAAAATTGAAATAACCATATTAGGATTATTGATGGAAGAAAATCTTTATGGCTATGAAATTAAAAAGCGTATAGTTGAACGCCTTGAAGATTATGTAGATATTAAATTTGGTTCAATTTATTATGCAATTAAGAAAGCATTAGATAATGGCTGGGTAAAAAAAATAGGTACCGAAAAGGAAGGAGGTAATCCTGAGCGGTACATATATCAAATACTGCCTGACGGACGAAAATACTATAAAAAGATGCTGAAACAATATTTTGACCATAATTTCATACATTTTGATATTGATATCGTATTGATGTTCCTGAATTCTCTTTCTCCTGAACAAAAAGAACAATTCATAGAAGATCGTGTTGAGCATATAAAAGATAAGATGAATGCATTAAAAGAAAAAATTGATACTGAATTAAAAAATAATTCACCAAACTCTCAGTTACACGTTTATACCTATCTAGAAAATCATCTCAAAGCTGAATTAAACTGGCTGAAATCCCTTAAAAAGGGCGAAGTATTAACAGAGGTTGAACAGTAAGTTTTATTTGTTTAAAATATATTCCAGATAATCAGCTTGTTTGCTCTGAATTAATTTTTCCAGTGTATATTTAAGTTGTGATAGCTCATTTTGATATCTATATGCTTCAGTTTTGATGAGCTCTTGTCTGGGGGAGTCTGCATAAGCAAGAGCTTTTTTTTCATTTATATCCATAATATGCAACACATTTGCATGATGTTTTTTAGCTAACGAAACCAGCAATGCTTGCGTCAACTCTGGAGAAGTTGACCTTCTTAAATCTTCCCGTGTTATTTTAGTAACAACAACTGTATTTTGTGCTTTCAATGTGGCTGTTCTGTGCATTGAAAGCAGCATTGCAATCTCACCGATAACAGTACTTTTTTCAGATATCGTTGCCACTTTTGAATTTTGTATATAAACCTCTAATTGCCCTGACTCTAATATATACATTGCATCACCCACCGAACCTTCTTCACATAATAGCGAACCAGGAGGAAACTCTATCATATTTGCAGATAGTTCCCTGGGAGTATCAATTCGTAATGATTCGTTTGCCCGCGAAAATGCTTCACCTTTTTTAAATGTTATGCTGGTTTTAAATTTATCAATTAGATCTTTTAACCATGGCAGTTTTCTTTTTTCATATTCCAGTTGCAGTGAATGCACAATAGTGTAATATTCAATACATATATTCCGTTCTTTCACCAGTTGAGAATCGATTTGCATATTTTTCTTCAAAATGTCATTTGTCAATACAACAACTTTAGCTTCAACTATAGCCAGATTCATGGTAAAAGCAGTATTATTTAAACTCTGTATAATAGTATTAGCAGGAATTTTTTTTATTGTTGTACCTTTGACAGCTAAGGCTGTTTCAAGTCTGTGTATATTTTCATACGTTTTGCTGTTTAATACTGGTTCCGTGGCACCTATAATTACATTCTTCCCCTGCAAAACATATTTATCAGCTTCTGTGACAAATAAAAATACTGTACCATCAGCAATCATATATGCATTATCAGCAATAGCATTTTTTTTATATAATTGTAAAAGTTGTTCATCCATTGTTTAAGACTTTTTCTATTGCATCTAATAGTTCCTGCTTTTCAAAAGGTTTTGATAAAAATAGCCTAGCATTAATATCTTTCTCATTTATTTTTAAAGTTCTTTCATTCAATGCTGATATTATGATGATTTTAGCATCAGGATAATCACTGGTAATTTCTGAAATAGCTTCTAATCCATCCTTCCCCCACATGGTAATATCCATGGTAACAACATCGGGTTTCACTTCTTTATACTTTGACAATGCATCTAAACCATTATCAACCTCCGCAACAACCTGATGACCTGCCTCCTCTAATGTTTGATGAATAATTCGACGCATAAAACTTGAATCATCAACTATCATACAGCGCGCCATTTTCATAACCTCAATAACAATTAATATTACACACAATTACTATTGACAATGCAATCTACTCATACTACTAATAACCATATAACTATATTTACGTCAAGGCTTTATTATGCACATCAAAATGAAAGAAAAGCAAATTACCAAATATGTCAAAACTGTTGGCAAAGCAATCAACACGTATACAATGATAGAAGCAGGCGATACTATTTGCATAGCATTATCAGGCGGTAAAGATTCATTAGTTTGCATGGATGCCTTATATCGCCGGCTATCGTATTTACCTATTCATTATACTCTATATTGCTGTCATGTAAATGTGACAAATTTTAATAATAAACCAATAAATATTCTTCAATCATACTGTTCAATATATAATATACCCCTGATAATTAAAGACATTACACTTGATCTTTCTATCAAAGGGTCATCCCCGTGCTTTGTTTGTTCATGGTACCGGAGAAAAGCTCTTTTTGAAACAGCAGCACAGCTCAACTGCAAAAAGATAGCGTTTGGGCATAATCAAGATGATATAATAACAACCTTTTTTTTAAATATGCTTTATCATGGAAAACTATCGACCATGCCACCAAAATTAAAAATGTTCAACGGTGCATTGGAAATCATCAGGCCTCTGGCTTTTTTAACCGAAGCACAGATCAAAGGTTATATAAAAGCCCTTCCACTATCACCTATTGAAAATGAATGTCCTTACAAAGATTGCACAAAACGATATCAAATGAAAGAACTTTTAAAAAATCTTAATAAAACAATCAAAGGAGCCCAGACAAATATTTTTCATTCATTGAGCCATTGGGATGATGACTATTTACTTTAAGTTTTTCCACACCCACCCGATGGTCTGAAACAATATATCTCATCACCATTATGTAGCTTTTTATATATTTCAATTTGTCTTTTTTTGCACAACATCAGTATGATCCTTTATCTCACATTGCTGTCGGTATTCCGACCCAACCACCAGTGAATTACCATATTTTTTATAATCTGCCATGCAGAATGCCTTTGTCATGGTTATAGAATTTCTAGGGCAAATATCAACACACTCCTTACAAAAGGTACATCGCGTTAAATAGATGACTATCCTTTTTGTCTTCTTATTGTTAACTTCAGCAGAATATAATTCAATTGCATTAGCTGGACATACTTTACTGCATAAACCACAGCCTGTACAACTCTGAAAATCGTATTCCAGCCTGCCTCTGAATCCTTCTTTAACGACAATTGGTGGATGTATTATTCCCTGGTTAAGGTATTGTTTAGTATTATTGGGAATATATTTCGTAGGAAAACAATTGGTGGATTTTTTTGAAAAGATCTGTTCAATGACTTTATATACCATACCTAACATGGCACACCTACTATATAATCCTCATATTTGGATCAAGCATAATAAGTATTAACCCAATAATACTGATTGCTGTTATTGCAAAAAGAAAAAAACGCGCAACCTGTGATATTTTTAAACGTGCCATAATAACACGGATAAAGGTTATCCCAAAACTGTAAATCACTATAATCTTAAATAATAAAAATGCTATTTCAACAAAAGGGGCCACTCTATGTCCATACATCTGAAAAGATATACCAAACAATTGGGACAGCGTATATGGGAAAAAAAGTATTATAACAAGCATTGAAAGTGCTAATGCTTTAAAAGCATCAGTTAATAGTATAAATGCCAGTAGCTTACCCGAATATTCAACTGAAACACCTTCTGCAAGTTCAGTTTCAGCCTCGGCCTGATCAAAAGGCACTCTGGACATTTCAGCTGGCAAAACAAGCTCCATAGCAAAAAACAATAATATGCCACCCAATACCCCAAATGCACCAGCATTATGCCATAGTGGATATTCAAATAATGATGACATAGCAAAAGGATCAGCCATACTATCTGCTACATGCCATGCAACACTAATTATTACTACAGCTATTGGTAATTCTATACTCATAAGTATTACCATTTCACGCTGAGCACCAATCGCAGCATACGGTGAACCAGACGAAAAAGCACCAGTAACTATTGCTATAGAAGGGATAAGAATACAATACAATACTACAATTAAATCACCCTGCAAAGTAGTATCAATGCCAGTGATGTAGAATATATATGGCATCGAAATATATAATAGTAGCAATACACTTGATGCCAGAGCTATTACAGGAGCAGATGAAAACAACCACCTCACCGCTGTTACCGGTATAATAGTTTGTTTATACACCAATTTAATGATATCATAAACTGGCTGTAAAAGGGGTGGCCCAATTCTTGACTGGAAATATGCTGCTATTTTCCGATCTATCCCCTTCAACAAAAGTCCTAATATTAATCCAACTATCGTAATGATGAGAGCTATGGCAAGTACCATAATCATTGATTTACTGACCTCTTGTATTTCTTAATGCTTTTTTGATGAAGGTATTCCCAGTTGTACCTTTCTTCATCACCACCTTTTCTAATAAAAGTCATTCTATCTGCACATGCCACGCATGGATCTATTGAAGCAATAACTATTGGTATATCAGCTATCTCAATATTTGTCAGCATAGGTATCCATGTAAATCCATTTGAATAGGTAGGCGCTTTGACTTTTAACTGTATGGGGTGCTCCTGGTTATCCAGTATAACATAATGGCATACCTCACCTCGTGGGGCTTCATACCGCCCTATACCCTCACCTTCAAGTTTCTTCAACGTGTTGATAATTTTAACTGCTCCATCACCTGAATGAATATCTCCTTCTGGTAAGTTTTCCATGCAAAACTGTATTATATTTAATGATTGTTTAATCTCCAGCACTCGTACTGCCATTCTATCATACACATCACCAATAGGTTCTTTGCCAAGATCACGTGGTGATATAGGATTTAACCATGGGATATCATAGTAAGCATTAACAGGATAATCTATACGGACATCTTTCAGTAATCCTGAACCTCTTGCAGTAGGGCCAACTGCACAAAACATTTCTGCCTGCTCACGGGATAAGATCCCAATACCTTCAGTTCGTGCACGTAATGTTAAATCATCCAGAAGTATTTCCGAAGCACGATCATACAATTCCATATAATATTCTAACATGCGTGTAATAGTTTCTGAATTCTCTGGTGTTACATCCCTCCTGACACCACCTATGGTGAGCATCCCATAATTTATACGGTTGCCAGTAAGTTCTTCAAGACAATCCAATACCTTTTCACGAATATTCCATGTATACATAAAAAGCGTATCAAAACCAATTTCATGAGCTGCAACACCTGTCCACAGCAAATGAGAATGTAATCGCTCCATCTCACCTATTATGGTGCGGATATATCGAGCTCTATCAGGAACCTGTATTTCAGCAACATCTTCTATAGCAAGACAATATGCCAGTGGATGCGAAAATGAACATATACCACATACTCGCTCCAGTAAATAGATAATCTGAATGTAATTTCTTTCAAGAGCTATTTTTTCGATCCCTCGATGTGTATAACCAAAATCTATATCAACACCAGTAACCTGCTCTCCTTCTATCCTGAATGTAAATTTTATTGGTTCCTTAAATGCAGGATGTATCGGTCCTATATTTAAAGGATATACTCTATCAGATTTCATTTGCTATCTTCCTTGTTTTTGCCATTACGAAGAGGGAAATATCCATCCTGTAAGGATGAAGGAGTAAATAGCCTCCTGCTATCAGGGATATCTTCAATTACTATCCCTAGCATTTCCATAACTTCCCTTTCCATAAAAAGAGCTCCCGGGACAATATCGGTAATAGTTCTGATTGTTAAATCATTATTAGGTAAATCTACAGATGCAATAATCATTAATTCAGAATAGTGAGTATCATCCATTTTCAGGGCAAATGGATAGATAAGTTCAATACGATCTTCATATTCCTTATAAGCCATTGCTGTAGATAGGTGAAGCCTCCCTAAACTTTTTAGAGTATTTACCGTAAAATGGAATGCCTCTCGATCTATACTGATCCATAGGTGCAATCGCATAATTCCACCATGGTAGTTTTTCACCTTCAACCTTGAAGCCTGGAGGTGATTCCCTAATTTTTCCTGAATAATCGTCACAATTGATTGAACATCCATACCATTTACCACATGAACTATTTTTACAACACTTCTAACTTTTCCCAGGCTTTTGCAACCCCAAAGATTATTGCATCAGGACGTGGCGGACAACCAGGAACATAAACATCTACAGGTAGCAATGTATCAAATGGGCCAGCCATAGCATATGATTCCTGAAATACTCCTTTGGTAGCACCACAACTGCCTATGATCATGACCAGCTTTGGTTTAGGAACCTGCTGGTATACCTGCAGTATTTTATCTTTAATTTTCTCCGTTACCGTTCCAGTTACTAATAATATATCCGCATGTCGGGGACTACCTACTAATTTAATGCCAAACCTTTCAGCATCATACCTTGGCATTAACATAGCAAGTATTTCAATATCACATGCGTTGCATGAACCGGTATTCATATGATATGCCCATAATGAACGTTTCAAATGTTTGTAATTAATCTTTTTCACATAAGTGCCCCTGTTATTATCAATAACATTATAGCAACGATAATAATAAACCATTGAATAAAATCACCAATATCACTGATGAACAATCTATTTAAACCATCAAAATATGATTGCAAGGTATGCTTAAATCCCCAGTATAGATTACTTGCAGTGATTAATTGCAGCATTTTATCACTGGTTCCTGAATAAAATGGAAGTCCCTGTTCTGACATCTCATCAAAATCATTTCTAAAAAATATTTTTCCAATAATTATAAACAAAACCATAATTATTAAAAAAATACAAACCCATAATAAAGGCATCCAGTTAAGATATTCTAATTCAAATTCATGCATTCATAACTCCATTTAAAAAGTAGATAATACATTTACAGCAGGCTCAATCAATAATTTTATAATACCCTGGGGAAACAAGCCAATGACTATTATAACAATACTCAAAATAATCATACTGCATTTAACCAATATTGGTTGTTCAACCGGCCTCCTTTCAGGAGGCATTCCCAGAAAAGCACTGTAAAAAACCTTCATAAATGAAGCCAATGTTAAAACTGAAACAAAAATAGCTATCAATGTTAACAACGGATTATAGTGAAATACAGATTCATAGATGATAAGCTTGGAAACAAAACCATTCAATGGTGGTATTCCTGAAATTGCTAATGCTGCAATCATAAAAACCAGTGCAGTAAACTTATCATAATGAGCCAATCCATGCATTATATTCAAGTCGCGCGTTTTATAGTGTCTAACGATTATACCAGATGTTAAAAATAACAATCCTTTATAGAGGGCATTGTTGACCACATGAAAAAGTCCACCTATTATGGCTATTTTTCCATAAATAGCAAATGAAGCATCACCCGATTTAATAACCGAAAGCCCTACACCAACTCCCAATAACATATAGCCAACCTGAGAAACAGCATGAAAAGCCATAAGTCGTTTAACATCTTTCTGTATAAGTGCCTGAGTTACCCCTACAAACATTGACAACACACCAAATAGTATAAATAGCATCCCCAGTTCATAACTTACCTGTGCACGACTTAGTCCAAAAGTAAATGCAATCCTGAAAAGCCCATATAAACAAATCAAACTACCTAATTTTACCATGGAACTTATTGGGGCAGGAGCTTCAGAGTAAGTATCGGGTATCCACATATGCATGGGGACAACACCACACTTCATAGCTAATGGTAAAATGAGCATCACAATAGCAATTTTGTCCAGTACGGTTCCATTCATTACTTTTTTGAGATAGTCAATATTAAACGAGCCATACTGTGCGTAAAGGAATGCAATACCCAGTAAAAAGAAGCTCGTTGCGATTGAGCTCACAAACATATATTTATAACCGGCATAGGGTGGGTGTTTCCGTTCTGTTCTGAACGAAACCAATGCAGACGATGATATCGATAGTATCTCTAAAAAAACAAAAAATGTAAACAAATCATTCGTAATAAGCATACCCATCATACCAGCAACCATACAGACATATAAAACAGTGAAATAATTTTTCCTTTCATTTTCTTCAATATACTGCGATGAAAATAAATAAAAAATAAATGATAATGTTGTAACCATAATAATAAATAATAACGAAAATTGATCTATTTTCAATGCTATACGTATAGGGAATGTTAATCCATGTTCCAATAAAGCATTTGGATCAGGAGAACCTACCATATAATGAATAATTTTTTTATAAATCATTACATCCTGTATCAGCAAATATGATAGCACCATGATAACAACAATAGCCACGCCTGCTGTTATAGTGCGTATAGTACGATTAACCATACCTATAATAGGGAGCATAAAAGCAACAACAAGAGGAATCGTAACCAATAATACTGGAACATGCTTTATCATAATTCTTCAACTCCACGAAGTTTACGCGTATCCAGTGTTTTATTATTTCTATAGGTTAATATTGCTACGCCCAGCATCAATGCCGTAGTAGCAAATCCAATAACGATGTTTGTTAAAATCAACGCCTGCGGGGTGGGCAAGACCATAGTTATGTGAGTATCCCATGGGAGTAATGTAAAAATTGGAGATGTTGCATTATGCCGGTATCCCAGAGTAATAAAAAAAAGATTCATTCCTGAATCAAGAATATTAAGTGCAATAACAATCTTGATGAGATTTCGCTTAAATATTAATGCAAATAATCCAATAGTAAACAATAAAACAAAAGTTATATAAAGTATGATAGCGGACATAATAACACCTTATAATGAATTATTTTTCACACCTGATGCATGGAATAACGTAACCAGAATAAGGCTTAATCCAAAAAAAACCTCTATGCCAACAGCAAGAGATAGCCATGGCAAAATACCAGCTGAAATCAAATAGCCAGGATTGGGGCCAAAGGGGATTATTTTACCAAATACTGTGGTACCATGAGCCAAAAAATTATACAAAAAGGAAATCCCAATCCCTGCAAAACCCATTCCAATGAATATAGTCAGCCCCAGTGATTCAAACAATGAAAATATTTTTCTGGTTCTTTGCATGTGACGGGTTATATAAAAACTGATTAACAAAAGTGCTGTAGCTGAAGCCATAACAGAACCTCCCTGAAATCCACCGCCTGGAGAAATATGTCCATGAACTACCAGATAAATCCCAAAACTTAAGATCATGATATACATTAAGAAAGTACCAAACGTTATAATTCTCGATTCTATCTTTGGGAATTGTCCCGCTTTAGAAACTCCCGCCGATATAATACTTTTACTTTTCAAAAAAGTAAAAAATAACATAGAAATGCTACTTACCACAAGAAAAAGCACTGTGGCTTCCCCTAATGTATCAAATCCTCTATAATCAAAAACAATACTGGCAACTATGTTATTTGACCCTGTTTCGACCTGACCATTGCGTAAAAAATAATCATCCATGATAGTAACACCTTGAGTATCTATACCCAATGGTTGCCTTTCATATAAAATTCTGGGATTACCTATCGGTTCACCTATTGGATGCAGGTGAAGTATCCCCACAAAGATAAATCCAAATATAACAACTATCGCTACAACACTGATCAGCCTCATTCCTCTCTTCTCCGTGTCATTCGTATTGCTATAACAAAAATGCATGTTGTTAAAGCAGCACCAATTCCAGCTTCTGCAATGGCAACATCCGGTGCATCTAAAAGAAAATATAGTACTGTCAAAACCAGGGAAAATACCGAATAGCTCACTATCGCTGCCAGTAAGTCCCGAAAATATATGCTCAACAATGCTGTAATAACAAGAGCAATCGAAATCACCAGGAAAAAATAATAGATCATAAAGTACCCTCCTCATCTGGAATCCCTTCACTAATTTTATCCATTTCCAGATCATCAACTGTTTTTATCTGAGATTTATAATCATATTCATTTATAACAACACCAAATGGTTTTATCCCTGATAACAAAGAAGCCCGCGCAATTGCATGAGCACTGATTGGATTAGTAAAAATAATAACAAGTAAAGCTACAATACTGTGAATGATTATTGTTATGCTTGTAGCATCATAATACCATATATTTTTAACTCCTACAGCTAACACTACAAAAATACTGCCAAAAGTCGTTGTTTTTGTGGCAGCATGTAATCGTGTATAGATGTCAGGGAAGCGCATAAGTCCAATAATGCTTACGCCATTAACCAGCAAGCCAATTACTAAAAATATACAAATTATAGTATCCATATTTACCGCTTCTCATCTATGAGGTATCGCGCAATATATAATGTACCAATAAATGAAATAATCCCATAAACAATGCCGATATCAATATACAGTGCCTTCTTTTGTGCAGCGCCCAGCACAATCATGATGACAATTATTAGTGTATTTATTGTGTCAAGTGCTACAATTCGTTCTGGCACATTGTGACTGAATGCAATGCGTATTACTATGATACAAACATAGATAATCAATAAAAGCCCTGAGATTAAAAAAATTAAATCAAAATCATACATATGTTGATCCATATTATTTAAATAATTTCTTTAAAAAATAATGCTGGAACCCCGATACATCTTTTGGTGTTGCTTTATAACCTTTATCCTTGACCCAATACAAACAATGTATAAAGAACTTCTTTTTATCAGGGTCATAACCTGCTGTTAATGTTCCAGGTGATAATGTTATGGAATTAGCAAGCAGATAGATGCCCAGTTCATCATCCATTTCAGGATCAACTTTAACAATAGCCGGCTGAATCTTTCCGGTTATAATCCTGTACATTACTTCAACATTGGCAATGAGTAACGATAGAAAAAACGGGCCAACAAAATATAAGATTAATCCAATATAGAGCAATGGATTAAGAAGTGCTGCTGTAACTTTAATAGGTATTAACCAAAAAGTTAGTAAAGCCAGAATAATACTTATACTAATACCAAATATAAATTCTTCATATGACCAGAAAAGTATATCATTGCCCGAACCAGCTGTAAGTACAAGATATGAATAAGCTGCTACAAATGAGTAAAATGCTATTGCCCACAATTTGTATTGAAATTCTTTCGACACAATATTACCCTGATTAATTTTAATTTGTATACCCCTACCATTATGTAAACCATACACACTATTTATTCTTAATACAAGCTTTTTTTATCATTTCCTTTAGCTTGATTTATAAATTAAGACTCTTCATAATTCTTATTATTCATTGATAGCATATGTGCAATTCTTTTTTTCTCTTTTATATTGCACTGGGGTTTTGCCAGTAAATCGTGAAAATGCCTCATAAAAAGATGATTTGGAATTAAACCCAACAGCATATGCTATTGACAACACCGATCTCTCAGATTCCTCAATAAGCATCTTTTTTGCTTCTTTAATACGATATTGATTGATAAATGTGTTAAAATTCATCTGTAGTTTTACATTCAGCAATTCTGAAAGCTGGTGAGCGGTAATATTAAGTTCATTGGCTACTTCTTTCAGCGTTACATCTTCATCTAAATACAGGCGTTCTTCGTCCATTAATTGTTTTAGTTTTTCACAAAGGCTTTCCACTTCACATCCTTTTAACAAGGTGCGTTCATATCTTTTCCTGCGGGCTTCACGTATAAGAAGTTGTAAAAACTCAGGTTTATGCTGTCCAACCAGATACGCTGCAATAAGCAAGATAGCCATTATAATGACACTTACCTTTATCCCAATAAGGCTTCGCATACAATAACTTGCTAATAGAATCATCAACCCGGCAAACGAACTTATGCTGAATATTAATGTCACCACCATTATCGAAGTCAACTCATGCAATTTCCAGAATTGGAATAAACGGTGCAATAAAAAACCGATGTATAAACTATCCAGAAGAAGTGCTGCAATAACTGCAATTCTTAACCAGTGATAGATACCAAAATTATCAAAGAATAAACTATTAATAATGGCTATCTGCAAATTGTAATCAGAACGTATAAAGAATATATCTATTATGCAATAAATAACAGAAGGGAGCAGCAGTAATAAATTTATTTTTGGAAGTGAATCTTCAATCCGTATAACAAGGTAATAGGCAAAATAAAGAAGTGGACCAATACAATATAAAAATGTAAAATGGAAATAAAAAAGATACGGTTTTTTAAAAATAAATCCATTCAATATACATCCATATTGAAACAATAAAAGACCTAAAACCAGGAATAACCCAAAAAGATTCAGGTTTTCAAGCCTGCGATGAGGTACACACAATTGACCAACTGCAACTAAAAGCGAAATACCACCTGCAAAAAAAGCTATATATTCTACAAATTGGGGCATACATTTACCTATTCATTATATCCACACCCTTCATAAGGACTTAACTTTTCTTCAGGTGCTAATGCAATACCATCATAATAGGGGAAATCCTTGCACATTCTGGGCCTTATATCATAAATGCTGCATAGCCCCAATCCATGAGAGTCAAATGTAAAATGTTTGCAGGAATAATGATATGGCAAATCTTCAGAAAGATTTTGATATTTAAAGGTTAACATGGGATAGATAAGGTAAATTTCAGAAAAATTAGGGTTTATCATGGATAATTGCAACCAGTATTTATACGCCCTTTGTAAAACTTCAGGTGACTCTGCAAGCCGTACATCATTGCAGCAGTTTCCACATCGTTTACATTCCATATAATTCACTTCAACGATTTAATAAAATACTACCAAAAAAAACTTGCATAATTATTATATCTATCATACGATATATATAATAATAGCATATTTTATTATAGTTGCAATTTATTATATATATTTATCTTTTGTTAAAATCATATGAATTGATGTATCATAACAAATTGAATAATTATTATTTATAACTATAGTGAGAAATAGTATTGATGAAAGTACGAATAAAAATCTTTAAAAGCAATATTGAGCGAAAGCTGAAGGAAAAATATTATTTAAAGAAAAAACAATGGTTAAAAAAATGGGATAAGGTACTTGAACATGGTCATGAAAAAATGACCATCATGTTTATCCCACATAACGAGCAAAAGATTTTTAACTTTCAGATATCGCGTTTTACCATACTTTTTTTCACTACTTTACTGGTCATAGTTCTTGTTACATCCTCCTATGCAATAATTAAAAATACCGCAGTTAAAAGAGAAGAAGAGCGATTGCTTTCCAATTACAAGGATATTCGTTCCCAGATAATACGTTTTGAACAATTAACCAATGAATTAGGTCAAGAACTTGATAAAATAAAACCTGATATAGAAGACCTTTACGATCTGGCTACCAATAACAATAATTCAACTTCCATATGGGAAAGTTCGGTAGTGAACAATGAAGACCCATCGATGCGTCAATATGCTTCAATTTTACCTTCAGATATACAGGTATTGCGCAGCATGCAGAAGGATTTACTCTGTACTACTAACACGGTCAAAACAATTAAGAATTTTATCGATGTTCGTAATAAGGTCATCTATGATACACCATCTATCATCCCCAATCCAGGCCATATAACCTCGTTGTTTGGTTGGAGGCGTTCCCCTTTTGGTTTTGATAGAGATTTTCATTCGGGCATTGATATAGCTGCTCCTCAAGGCACTGAGATACGCGCTACTGCCCCTGGCATTGTGATATCCGCATCGTGGGGTGGTGGATACGGTTATATGGTCAGAATACGACATAAATATGGTTATGAAACAATATATGGGCATTGCTCCAAGATTATCGTGTCACAAGGGCAATCTATTAAAAAAGGGCAGATTATTGCTTATGTTGGGCAAACTGGTTCTGCGACAGGCAGTCACTGCCATTATGAAATCAGGATAGGAGGTGTTGCTATCAATCCTTATCCGTATATGAGCAAGATGTGGTAATTGTCCATTTTCCTGTTGCAAACATGGTTATTACTCTAACACATGAAATCATTATCCAATATCATTATTGCTGGTGCTATCCTTACCTCCATAACAGCTATTGTTATTTCCCAACAACTATCATCCACCTTTCATGAACGCATTAACAACTACATTGATACTCATAAAGAACAAACAGTACAACCCTCTGCCAGGGGGCTTGACGATGTTTTGATTTTACAACCTCAACAAGAACTATCACCCTTTGAATATAACTCAGGGGATTGGACTAAATATATCATTGAACCTCGATACTCGTTTTCCATTATAAGCAATCAAATATATGAAGAAGAGCCATATGATATTCTTTCATATGGTTCAATGAATATTAATGTTAACTATGGCAAATCTTATTTTACCAATGATAAGTATAAACGCTTTGATGAAGACAAACCAACATCAGCACTTATTCAATCTGGTTTAACTATAGAGCAAAATTCCCAGCTCCATATAGAGGGTAAAGCTGGGAAGCGCCTTACATTGTATATTGACCACGACAGTCAACAGCAAAATAATACCTATGTTTTACAATACAAGGCAGTGAATGATGATGAAGTAATACGTGAAATTAATGCTGGCGATATCAATATTAAGGTTAACAACTCTAAATACGCAGTATATGATGACACAACTTCAAAAGGTGTCGGCATTGATTTTACCATAAAAAAAGGTGACCTTAAACTCAAGGCATTTGGTTCTGTTTCCAAAGGGGTAAGTGAGATTGAACGATTTAAGGGCAATTACTCCAATACAAGTGTCTTATTGCAGGAATATCAATACACCAAGGGAACATACTATCAATTAGAACCCTTCAAGCGATTTGATAATGCAGATGCCCCTCCAGCCAATCCTTATTCTACTATAACATGGAATTCAAATCCTCCGTCACCGGCAACCTATTCTCCGTATAGTGTTGGGATAGATAGTTCCGGTTTTGAGCTTTATGCTGATGAGGCATCATCTGAAAATAAAACCGGATTGATGGCAATTTACAAATGGAACGATACATCAATAGTATTGGGATATTTTAAAAAGCTACAGCAGGGTAGTGATTTCACCATTAATTTTGCCACCGGTACAATCACCCTCCTCAAGAATCTAAAATCACAAGCAAAACTTTTTGCAGTGTACACCAGAAACGGAACAACCCAGACATCAGACCCTTCAGCCATTACAAGCCATCCACAATTCTCCGGAAAAATTTGTGTATTTTTAAAATATGCTTCATCACTCCATGAAGACCTCAACTATAACGGAGTACTTGATAGTGGTGAGGATAGTAACAACGATGGGATGCTAAACTATGACATCTATGAAATCAGAGGCATGTATGCTACTGGATTACAGCAACTGAGGAGCGACGATACAAAATTATCCTTCTTTAATAATCTTTTTCCCATGTCAAAGACAGATGTTGAAAGGTTGGGTGGGATTATTATTGATTACAATACAGGAATTATACAATTTAAGCTTCGTGAACCTTTTAAGCAACTATTATCAATACAGTCACAAAAGGTAATTTATTCAGAAACACAAAGTTCTACTGCTTATACGGTATCACAATTCAAAATTGGCATCTCTGGATACAGTCAATCACGGGGTTTTCAGCTAAAACATATCAATATTATCCCCGATACTGTCCGTGTCAAGATTAATGGTGTACAATTAGCTGAAAGTCTCTATTCAGTGGATCCAACATCCGGATTTTTCCAATTTACCAATCCAGGCAATCCTGTTATTACACAAGACACAGACATTGAGATAAGCTACCAATACCTCCCATTTGAAGGACAGTCTCAAGAATTTATGGGAGGTGTCCGAGCTGACTATGCTTTAAACAAGAATATTAGTGTTGGCGGAACAATTCTTTATACTACGCAGGGAAGTGCTTCAACCATTCCCGTTATAGGAAATGAACCCACGCAAACTACTGTTGTTGAAGCCGATAGCACTATTGATTTAACGCAACACGACATCTCAAGCTTTGCTACAAAAATGAGCAATAGTAATGTAACTATTCCAGTTTCATTTAGAGGATACGTTGAATATGCAAAAAGTTACCACAGTATCAATACATTTGGCAAAGGTTTGATAGATGATTTTGAATCAATTTTTTCCGGGCTTACACTATCCATGTCAGAAAAGGATTGGATCTTAGGTTCACTGCCCGACAGTATTTCACAAAACATGCGTGCGCGTATCTATTATAAGTTTTACCGTGATATCAACAACCCCGAAACACTGTATGGATTGCACTTTACACCAATAAACATTCCCTACTCTAAAAAACCAGGACCATATAATGTGGCAACCGGTCACATTGCAGATTCCATACAATCCGAAAATTCCCAGCGTTCACTGGCATTAAACTTCGATTTCAGTTCAGGTGACTATATTTCAATTGTAACACAAAAATTAGCTGTGGTACCAGCGGATCTTTCCAATCTGGAATATTGTGAGATATGGTACAGAAGTACTGGCGGCACAGGAACCGTTAACCTATATCTGGACATAGGAACAATAAACGAAGATTCTGACGGCGATGGTATTTTTGACACTGAGGATACCAATAGAAATGGCTATTTAGACTATGATCCAAACAAAAGCACCTCTGAAGATGTTGGCTATATATTTAATAATACTTTCCCAACAGTGGTTGGCTCAGGGCCAGGACTATCGTCAATAACTATAGGGGACGGCGTGTTGAATACCGAAGATCTCAACAACAATGGTATGCTTGATACTGCAGAGCAGTATATACGTATCCCTGGTTTATTGACTCCAATCTCAATTGACTGCTCTAACACAACATGGCAGAAGATAAGGATTTATATTAACAAAAGTAACCCTTCTCAATATACCTCATCTGCTGAAGCATTTGAGGATATTTTAAAAAAGATATACTCAATACGTTTACTCTTGAACCATGATACTGCCAGTACCGGGACCATCCTTATTGATTCCGTCCGCTTTGTCACCATGCACTGGCAGATTACTGAGATCGATGGCACAACTCCCGGCGATACTAACAAAGCTTCCATTACCCTGATTGATTCATACAATGACAGCGAATATGCCGCAGAATCATTTGCACTCCAAAAAAACAATGTATACACCAGTCTGTATGGCGATAAAACAAAGAAAGAGATACAAAAAACAATAGAATCCGCCTTAAAAGTTTCATACAATAGCATAAACTCAACCACTTTAATCCGAAAATTTTACAAACCAATGGATATTCGATTTTATAAATATATTCACTGCTGGAGTAACTTTAGAAATTATACCAGTGGTGATAGTATTCACTTCAAGTTACTTTCCTCGGATAATGATTATATAGAGTATGCTTATACCCCGCAATTTGTTCATGCATGGGAAGATATTGTTTTATCGCTCCAGGGTGAAATAACCAATGCACAATTCATAAAAAAGGAAGGATCCCCTGATTTAAAAAGGATTATTGCTATCAGTGTAACAGTACATAATACCAATACCAGTGGTGAATTCTGGCTTGATGATATCTACGCAAGTGACCCTATCACCATAGAAGATACAGCGCACTGGTATGAAGGAACAATAAAGATAACAAAGCCTTTAATTACAACCCAGGAAGGGACCCCGGTACTTTCTGATATCATGATTGAATATGTAAAAAAAGGACATGGCAATGATTTCTATACCATTGGACAGCCATATAATGACATTTCGGAAGATTATAGCCAAGCTGTTTTTTCGTGTAACATACTTCCCTACTGGCACACCTCTATAGATTACCTGCAGGAGCAAACACAAACTGATAGCCTGAATGAAAATGTTATACCAACAAGACGAGGTACAACATCAATAAACCAGCTACATTTCATCTCAACCCTGATTCCTCCTGATAAAAGGATTCCACAGATTGACATGATGTATAATTACGAACAATTTGATAACCAGCAAGAATATAAACAATCAGCCAATTCATATGATATCAGTAGTAATAAAATAACACATCAGGCTATCATTGGATTGCAACAAACCCTGAACAATATATTGGGGGGTGATCTATCATATAGGTTGTTGCTTGATACATCGTTTAAGGATGATACTTATAAGGAAAACAGTGAATCTATATTCAACGGCTTTAGCAATCAAAAAAAACAACGCCAATCATGCAATGTATCCATACAGTATCAATTTCCCCATTTGTATATTTCTCCCGGTATCCAGGTACTATCAGAAGAATTTGTTACCTATAGAGGCACTGTTTCAGATATCAATCCTGTAATATATCACGAGATTAACTCAAATTTTCATCCGCCTTTTTACTATGATGATACTATTCGTTTTACAGAGCGATTAAAAAAAAGTTCACTTACCATTGGGCTCCAGCGTTATCAATTCATTAACCCATCCGTTTCT
Source organism: Spirochaetota bacterium (assembly GCA_035420565.1). Classification (GTDB taxonomy): domain Bacteria; phylum Spirochaetota; class UBA4802; order UBA4802; family UB4802; genus UBA4802. The sequence continues at coordinate 77,776 of DAOLVF010000001.1, forward strand.
TATGAATTTTCATATTTTGAGAATCAATTTAAAGATTTTTTGCCATCAGAAATATGGTATGATTATGGATTCAATCGCTCGCATTCCACCTATGGATTTATTATGAACACCCTGTCATTACCTATAAACTTTAGTAAAATCTTCCCATCAATTAAAGGTTGCATGTTTACCTACACGCGTTCCGGAACTATTAATGAAATAAACGTTCCCTATGAAGGTGAATCTACCAATTTTTATAATGAGCGATATGGTGTTAAACGGTTTACCAGTGCAACCGCAAATGAGATATGTAATGTTATCAGCTACCCTCCATGGTACTTTTTTAAAGGGAGGTCTAATTATGCAAATAGCCGCGACTACGTAACCTATACCATGAACACTCAACCTGCTATCGGGGGAGTGCATTTTGCAGATTACAATAATTACTTCAGACTCCTTGATAATGCAGCATTTTCCATTAACTGGGAACTGTCGCCCCTTATACTTTTTTTAAACTCAAGTGTCAATTCAGTTTCAGACAGAAATGGTATCAATACCCCTGCTCAACAGGTTGTAACCTACAGCATTGTTTCATCTGTTTCATGTGATCTCATGAAGATTTTTTCTTTTGGATTCTTCAGACCAAATAAACCTGATTTACCATACCATTCTGCAATACTGCTACTGGAATATCAGTTTAATAAATATCTGCGTATTACCTCAAATATTGTACAGGATGAACATACCCCAACCATAGGGACAACTTTTAAATGGGACAGATCAAGTGTTGCTGTTAAATTTGGCATAAGCTACCGCACACAAAAGTGGTACGAATTTATCCCGATTGATGATAGGAAGCGAGATAATGATGATACCATTTACTTTGAGAACATGACAGTTCAGCCTGACTTTACCAATATTGACGAAGGTTATACATTCTCAACTATCTATGAAACCGATGTACAATTTATTTATGATTTTTTTAAACATTGGTATACGCTTACTGCAATGCCCATTTTTCGCATTGAATACTACATGGCCCTTAATCGGTATAACTATACCTTTTACACTTCGCCGGAACCCTATGATCTTTATAGTATTTCATCCAATCTCACTGTAAATGTCCACAAGAACATTCAGGGATCAATTATAGCTCGTGGTATACTGGAACGTTTCAGAAACCGGGAAACAAACTCAATAAACCGTGAAATTGTTTCTTACGAATTAGGATTCCAATTTAGCCTGTTATTTTAAAATCTACTTTTCTTTAATGAATAATTTTTTCAATGTCTTTTTTAATTTTTTAAATTTGTTCTGGATGGTAATTTTATAAATTCCATCTCTGATATTTTTTAGAATATGATGAGTGGTCAATGCAATAATATCCCACAACCTTTCCTGATCAGGGCAATACACAAAATAATCTATATGCACCTGGAATGCTCCTTTATATTTTCTTCCTCCTCCATCGGTTGTTATATTTTTGATCAATTCATTTAAATCAAGATCTTCATTTTTTGTTCTGAGCGATGCATCAATATCTAATTTTGTATGATTATTATGATAGACAGCTCCATAAACAACTGCAAGTTCAACATGATTGTTTTCCAAAAGGTAATCGGCAATTATGGCAATAGTGTCTCGATGTTCCTCTTCAACAAATCCAACACCTGCTATTAGCCAGTCTTTATATATCACCACATTAGCCATTGCATGTTGTAGTAACCGTTGAGAATACAGTGACAGCGGGACACTCTCAATTTTTTCAATCATTGAAGGTATATACAACTGCTTTAAATATTCTATCGCCATTACATCATATTTGTTTAAATGATTAAAATTATCAGAATCTGTCTTTATTCCCAAATATAATACCGTTGCCAGTAAGTGTATCATATCCTGTGAAAAGCATGATATATATTGCATAATGAGAGCACATAAGGTGCTTGTCGATGATACTTCATCAGTTAAAATACGAAAATGAGCAGGTACATCATCCTCCACCGGTGCATGGTGATCTAAATGGATAAGGCAGGGAATAGCATTTATTATTCCATCAATTAAAGCTGTCTGAAAATCACATACAATATATCCTGAATAGCGTTGCAGGTTAATAGCCTTTATGGAATCTTCAATATATAATGGAATAGAAAATAGAGATATAATTTCTCTATTGGATGGTAACGATGCAGGCATAAAAGCAAACATCGTTGCTTTGACATGCAATGCATCACATAAACAATACAAAAAGTACGAAGACGCTATTGCATCAGGGTCAGGCGATCCTTTAATGAAAATCGCAATATGTTTTTGCACTTGAAGGATAGATATTATTTTATGAGCTGACTCTTTAAAATCAATGTTCATATAAAATTTTCGAAAATAACGATATGCATTCACTCAATACGAAAAATCACAATGCTGATATCTTCTTTTAATGCTGTATTACTTATAAAATCATTGAGATCAGATGAAATACGTCGTATAATCAAAGCCGGGGTTTCACTATTATGCAGACGGATTAAATCTTTTATCCTGCCAATACTATATGTCTGTCCGTCAGCATTAACAGCACCGGCAATCCCATTGGAATAGATACAGCCTATACATGGTCCATTTGCTCGATATTCTTTGGATTCATAAATAAAATCGCGTTCAATCCCGATGGGTATCCCTTTGGTATCCAATTCTAAAAAGCTGTCAGAACGAATCTCATAGAGAATGAGAGGATTAAATGCCGCATTGAGATATTTTAACGATAGATCATCTGAATTAAATGTGAAACAGAATGCAGTAGCATATCTATCAGTAAATCTGGAGGTACACACAACCCAGTTTAATAACTGCATTATTTTCTCGGGAGCATCATAAACAGGTGAACACGATTCAAAAGCCCCATATAACTCCAGAGCTAATACAGCAGCATCTACTCCACTATATGAACAATCAGCTATTAAAAATCCCAGCAAATTTTTGCGTAAAACTCGCGCATTGCAAAATTCACCACCCAGATTTGAATTATTCATCAAGATAGAACTTATCCTGATATGATCGATAAACGGTATTTGTTTGGGTTGCATTGAAGTTTTAATAGCATTAACCACTAATTGATCATGTTCAGCAACCTGCTTTGTTTTCACATCTTCAATCTGCAAAGAATTGACTAAAGCATTACCAAACTTCACTCTGTATAATTCCATGAATTGAATCTCATTATAGGTATATGGGCGCCCTTTTTTATGAGGACCCACCAATAATATCGCTACAAGTTTTCCATTTGCGTCAAAAATAGGAAGAATAACTTCAATATTATTACTCTTTACCAATATAAGGACATCATCAAAAGCTTTGATAGTGTCATCCGTATAAAATAATGATTGATGGATTGTTGTTGTGACCATCTCACATAACTGCACAATAGAATCGGTAGACACTATTCTTTTAATTTTTGTTTGTTCACCAATGCTGTGGCTTAAAATAAATGCTTTTTCTGACTCATTATACATCAAAAGTGATGCAGAACTAACATTAAACAAATTTTCCAGACTATCAATGGTTGTGGAAAAAAATTTATCCCAATATGCTGGATCCCCTTCAAATTCTTCTGCCTGAGATAATGCCTGAATAAATGTATTAAAACGTGTTTCCAGACGTACATACTCTCGTTTAAAGGATTTCTCCAGATATGGCTGGATAAAACGTGTAAATACAAATAAATATATAACATTGATAAAAGCAACAGCTACGGCAGGAATCTGCCCACCTCTCAAAAAAAACCTATAACTATATACAAGAATAAAATATGATGGAATTACCGTCATAGCCAATACTATACAATAAAAAACTATTTTAAAGTAGAATTCCTTAACATCAAGATAGCGTTCATCTGAAATTGCATAATTATTTATCAGTAACAATATCAAGGCAGCGGATGCAATCCCAGGGCTGTGAAAATCATATATTTTAAAAGCATACGGTAAAATTATAAACGTTATCAAAATGATCAATGCACCAAAATGGTTTCCCATAAAAATATAGAACAATTGATACCTAAATGAAGTATTTTCTAATCGCCTCACTTTATAAAATAATGTAAAAAAAGTACCCATGATATAAAAAATAAAAACAACTAGATATACTTCAATCAATACCCCATAACTAAAGTTGAAATAATACTCAATAAATGATGCATGGGTAATTATTGTATCAGTTGCCACGCAAAGTACAAATGTAATAAAGCCTGGTATAGCAGTTGTTATAATCATCCATAAAGGGCTTTTCTTTTCCCATCGAGGGAAAATTTGTGTATAATGAAAAAAGCCCTGGTTAATAATTATTATTAAACCAAAATACCAGCGCGTCAGTTGAACAATGTCAATATCAGGAATAAAATATGGTATAATTAAACATGAAACCATACCCGCTGTCAGAATGGCAATAAGCGAAAACAAGCGGTTTACTGCGTAAGAATATCTTTTCACTATATTAATGATGGCAACAAAGAGAGCAAATATAACAGTAATTGCACAGATAGTAATTATAGTGTAGTTCAAAGCTAAACCATCCAGAATATATTATATATAATCCCATGATATAAAATTGAAGTACTTTTACAATAATTATCGATAAATTTCAAGCTAATTTATAATTTATGATATATCATTATGGTCTATACATGTCCGAACCATCTTCAGGGAAAGCTTTTTATAAATTGTTTTCAATTGTTTATCAATAAAATAATATGTTGATTTACACTCTGCGGCAATTTCTGAAAATTTCTTATTCTGGTAAAATTTTTTGTACAGCAATGATTGCTCGTCATTGCTCAATTCCTTTATAACATCATACAGAGTATTGACTACCATACCATCAATCATTGTTTCAGCCATATCTTTATTATTAACCTCTTCAATAGTTGCAATTTGAGATAGCCAGTAACTGTCGCCATTGTTATGGTGTCGCATTTCTTTACGAATACGGCTGATGCAGGTATTCCGTGTTGCTTTAACAATATAATGCTTTATAGCAGGATCAAACGGATCCCCTTTTAAATCAACCCTCACTAATTTAAGAAATACATCATGGAAGATATCTTCAATATCCTCATTGGATGTAAAGTAACCGGCTATTATTTTTTTCACCAGATTACCATAGAGCACATAGCATTTGCTAACACATTCATGTGTATCTTTTTTCATGTCATCCCCCAAAGTATTGAAATATTACATTTTTACGTTTGTAATAGCATAGTTTACTATTAAAATCTTCTTATTTTGCGATTTATCTGAAAATGAGAAAAATTTTTGATATAGTATTGTAAATAATAGCTCTTGAGGTTACTATCATGTTTAAACCGCCACTAACATTACAGACCACAACATTATGGAACTACCCCTCCCAGAATTACGGCAATCAAAAGCAGGGTGATCAAAATTACCCGGGTGCAACCCCTTCATATGTCATATGGAATTTGCTCATGCGGTATACAAACAAGGGTGATATGGTTGTTGACCCAATGTGCGGCAGCGGGACAACCATTGATGTATGCAACGATCTCCATCGGAAATGTCTGGGGTATGACATTCATCCGTATAGAGCCGATATTATGAAAGCTGATGCACGCAATCTTCCCTGTAAAAGTAACAGCGCTGATTTTATCTTTATAGACCCGCCGTATGGCGATAATATCAGCTACTCCAACGAAGAACAGTGTATTGGGAAACTGAGCGCTAAAAGTCAGGAGTACTTTGATGCCATGGCGATAGTTATTAAGGAAATACATCGCATTTGTAAACCAAAACACTCCATGGGATTATATATTTGTGATTATTATAACAAGAAGGATGGCTTTATTCCTATAGGATTCAAACTATTCTCCATACTGTTGCAATACTTCAAACCTGTTGATATCATCGCTGTAGCACGACATAATAAAACACTGACAATGGGCAATTATCACAGGGCTGCTGAAGAAGGCAATTTTTTTCTTCGGGGATTTAACTATTGTTTTATTATGTATAAAGAGTAAAACAGCAAAAAACTACAGCATCACATTTCACGAGCATTCCCATTAATATCACAAACATGGATATGTTCTGGTAACGAGGCTTGGAATGAAAAACCCTGCTGCCAGGTGCCATCACTGCTTTTGTAATACCATCTTTTCTCCCTGCATGTTCTGGTGTAGTAGTAGATATGCTCCGGTAACAAATGTATATCATCAGGGTTGTGTGGGAGATATTTCATTTTATTAATGAAACGGCACAGCTTCCATAAACTTGCAATATCCTCTCGTGTGATATCATTGCCAAACGGATAGAGCGCGCTCCCTCTGCACAACCTCATATCCTCCGGAAGCCCCATAGTTTCAAACATAGGTATCCTCGGAATCATATACAGTGGTGAAAATCCAATTATTACCGGGAGCTTTGCCAGCAATACAATATCCTGTATGCAATCATCAATACTGCTGCCAGGCAAACCTGCTATAACATAAACAATAACCTTCACCCTGCCTGCACATCGAAAGGCTATATCCTGAATCATTTCTTTTATCAGCGGACGGTTATAGCGCCTGGCAATAACATCATTAGCTGAAACAAGCGATAGGTTAAACTCCAAAAATCCGGACTCCATGGCATCATCAAGTACTGCATGGAGGTTTGAAGCGGTTATGCCATTCATGCAAAGATAGTTCATCCCTTTTTCTTTGTAACGTTTCATGAGCGATAGTAACTGTAGAGCATAATCCCTGGTATATAAAAAATTATCATCCTCAAAATTAATTATCTGCACACCGTTAGTCGAGAGATAGTGAAATTCTTCTTCAATGGACTGGAATGCTCTGCGTTGATAGGTATATCGCGAATGTATTGAACAAAATGCACATTGATAGATGCATCCCTTGCTACAGATGACATTGGCAATCCTTTTACCATAGTATGTATACCATCCACATCGCTCAGGGAAGTTATTACTAAAAAATTCATTGCTCCTGCCATTGCTGGATTTGATAATTTTGGGAAGTTTACTCATACACTTATTATTTGAGGTGTGGATAGTATGCAACAGCTCCGGCAATACAAGCTCGCCATCATCTTTTACATAAACATCAGCATATCCCTTTTCAACGGTGGACATACTCCATACAGCCCAGCCTCCCACAATAACTATCGCACTGCTATGCTCCTTGATCTTTTTAACCAGCAACTCAACATCGTGGTGATATGCTGTAAATAAAGAAGATATGCATACTACATCATACTTTTTTTCATTAATCAAACCAACTATCCTGTCAAACGAAGACCCAAAACGCTTATATCCACAAAACAGGCTAAACCATGAGGTATCGTGCATATAGATATGGTTCAGATACTGAAAAACATCAGGAGTTTGAAGCTTCTTTGATTTTGCTTTCTGCCGTGCATCATAGATATCAACATCCAGCCAGGTATACTGTTGTAGCATTGCTTTGATATATAAAAGGCCCAGCGGCTCAGAACGATGGAAGCTATAATAAAAATCAAAGACCGGCGGTGAGCATAGTAATACTTTTAATGGCATGGCATTAGTGTTTTATCTTTGTTCCTCTAAAAAGTATTGTGGTTCTTCCTATTTGAATTTCGTCCCAATCGGTGAGCATTTTTGGACGCAGGAGCTTCTTGTTGTTTAAAAAGGTGCCATTATCACTGGCACAATCAAAGAGATAATAGCAGTCATTAATCTTTTTTATCTTTGCATGTTTCAGCGACACAGCATCATCGTTGATAACTATCGTATTTTCCTTACCATGCCCAATGGTTACCTCATCCCAGATTAAGGGAAATTTTTTTCCTGTTTCAGGACCACTTTTCTCTACCAGCCATGCACTGGTATAGCTATATTCAGGTGAGCTTGACAGCAATAAGTTTGATTCTTCCTTTCTTCCAGCTTCATCTTTTTCAAAAAGTACATCATAGTAATGTTGTACTGGCCGTGGTATCCTCTGCATACTGACAAGTTCAATAATGTGTTTCCATTTATTCATGAAAATAATAAAAACAATTACCAGTGCAACTATAAGCAGCACAATAATTCCTGCCAGTACTACAAAAGGCACATTATTGAACCTATATGCTGTAAACGAGGGTGCTTTAAAGTTTATATATTGTATATCGTTATCACTGACAGTACCATTGTTAAATCTGACTTCCACAGAGCCAATACCATCGGTACTTGATGAGTTATAACTCAGCTCAAAAGGGATTATGCCCGATGATATCCTGGATTGCATAAGCTGGAGTATTTTTTTATTGATATCGTCACTTATTATAAACAATTTACCGTTGGCTGCTTTGCTCAAACGACTCACAACAGCTGTTTTCCTGCAACCTTGCGGCAGTACAGTATAAACAGGGGTTGAGTGTTCCCGCGCAATACTGATAACATCGTCGGGAAGCATATCACTTCCTTCATCCTTACCATCAGTAAAAAGCAGTATTGCCTTGACTCCATCAAACTTAGAAAGATCGTCAATAGCAGTATATAAACAATTGAACAACTGGGTACACTTTCCAAGCTGTTGCAAATTTTTTATTTTTGCAACATGCACCATACTATCGTCATCATGCGACGCTAATTGCACAACCTCATTATTAAATTTATACAGTAGAAATTTATAGTAATCCGGACTTTTCTTTATTATGCTTATGGCACTATTTTTTAAACGCAAAAAATTATTTTTTGAAAGGCTTTTACTCGTATCAATGCATAAGGCTATATATACATTATCCAGCTGTCCATGCTTCAGTGACAATTCCTTTATAACCTTCCCATTCTCCAATACGGTAAAATTATCTTTTGTTATACTATTTCTTCTCTGGATTGCATGGAGCTTACCGGAAATACTAACAATGGGGAATGATGTTATATCAACATGTTCAATCTTTACAATAGGGCCTGCATATCCAATACACTGGAATATACATAAGCAAAGCAAAACAGCCATACCATGCTTTATGATGAATGTTATTTTTAACATAGGCTACAATTCCATCAATTCCTATTGTACTCTTTATTGTTAACCACAGCGTTGAACGACTACGATATAGTAATAGTATCGGTATGAATAAAGTGTGAATGCAATCAAATTTTATTCATGGAAGCAATAGAAGCAATCCTTTCCTGTCCTTGCAACAATTGTATGGTGTTCGGTAGCATATCCATATAATCGATAGATTCTCATTAACAGCTTTAGCATTACCTGACAAATTAATGATTGTTGACGTATTGAGGGTCTGCAATTATCCATGACGTCATTGCATGTTTTATGTTTAAAAGTATTGCATGGTTCCTATTGCTCAATTGCTTTTCCTGAAAGGTCTTTACATTCCTGTCTATATGATCTATTATCGCAAACAACCATGACAACAGTTATCATGCTTCATGCTCCCTCAATCTCGATAGTCTTAACCGTTAACTCCCTGCCTGAAACAATCGTTACATTTGGCGAATGACATTTCGGACAACTAAATTGCCAGTCATCTTTATTAAATGCAAATGCAGTGCCACAATCACCACATTGTAACGATGCCTTCACCATCTCCACAACCAGCTGGGCATTCTCGGCTATTGTATCCTTGCTTACAAAATCAAAATAGTTCTGCATCCATTCAGGGATATAATCAGATAGCTCACCAATTAATAAATGAATTTTTGTAACCTTCACCGCCCCATTCTGCTGTGCATGCTGCACCACAATGTCAAGCACATTGGACATGATAGATAATTCATGCATTGAACCCTCACAAATGCTAATCGTTTTATCACAAGTATTCGATATGTAAATATAAGCGTTTTTTATGAAAATAAAATTAATATGACCGATAGTTCCTATGCATCAAAAAATTGATACTTACATAACACACAACACACATTATATCGATTATTGCTTAGAGCAACTAAAAAAAGATATATATCCTTCTTTATCCTATATTAGCGATGAAATAATTACTTCATTAATTCAATTCTTTTTATCTGATGGGATAGAATCACCAACCAATCTTGCTAATCTTTCTGAAAACGGTTTATGTGCAGCACATGATCTGCTAAAGCTGATACGACAATGGGACATAATAACATCAGGCGATATTATTGGATATATATATCAAAGTATTAAAAATAATACTGACAAAAAAAAGAAAGGGCAATACTTTACACCATCAGCAATAGTGCAATATATTGTTGATCATACATTGCACTATCATGAAAACCTCTTCACCATAAAAATTTTAGATCCAGCCTGTGGTTCAGGCCAATTCCTTACATTCACCTATAAACTGTTACTGGAACGATACAAACAATTTGGTATACATGAAAAAGAGGCATCTCATTTAATATGCAGTAACAATCTTTTTGGTTATGATATAGATCCCATAGCATGTTCTATCGCACAATGGAATATGAAAAAAATTAGCGGGCAGAAAACCAATATTGTACAGCGTGATATCCTTGATCTGGGCACTATATTTACTGTACCGCATCATAATGAAAAATATGACATCATCATAGGCAATCCACCATGGGGTGCTCATTTTACCCAGACACAAAAAAATATATTTAAGAACAATTACTATTCAGCACAAAGCGGTGTAAACAGTTTTACCCTTTTTATAGAGCGTGCTTTATTTTTATTGAACGAATCAGGGGTTTTATCATTTTTAATTCCTGAAGCTTATCTAAATATTAAAGCTCATAAAAATTCAAGAGAACTTATACTTAATAATGCAATTATAAAAGAAATTGTATTATGGGGTGATTGTTTCAAAGGAGTGTATGCTCCTGCCATATCAATTACAGCACAAAAAGAATCAAATTCAAAGAAACGGTTAAAAAATGTTATTAATATAAAAAATTCAAACATATTAGATTCTATATCCCAGATGATACCCCAACATACGTATTGTATTGCTCATGAACATATATTTTCCATTAACTATTCCAGAAAAGCTGTGTCAATACTTGAACACATCGAATCACTGAATTACTTTACATTGAAGGAAAAAGCTAAATTTTTTTTAGGGATTGTAACCGGGAATAACAATCACCATATTGCGCCCTCCCAGGATGATAACCACCCCCATCCAATAATCATTGGCAAAGATATAGAACCATATAAAATCAATTTCAGTGGACATTATTTTAAATATAACATTACAACATTGCAACAGGTTGCCGAACAGCATTTTTACCTTAACAGCAATAAAATTATCTACAGATTTATCAGTAAAAAGCTCATGTTTGCCGTTGAAAACAATGGTTATTACACATTGAACAATGTAAATGGATTCATACCTGTAGATGAAACACTTGATCCCGATATTATTGTAACAATTCTGAACTCCCGACTTATGCAATATATTTATGAAACACAATTTTTTACCATAAAAGTTTTACGCGGGAATCTTGAGAAATTGCCTATCAAAAAAATTAATCCTGCAAATTGCTCAATACTAAAAAAATTTTCTATATTACTGCGTCATGAAGAAAACTTATTAAGCAGAAAAAAAATAATGGATACAATTGATGATATAATCTTCCATGAATACAATATAAACGATATCCACGCACATTATATCTATGAAACAATAAATTCAAAATATTCCATTGCGTAGTATAGCGTACTATAATCTTATCGTTCTCATTAAATTCATCTATTGACTTAACTGCCAGTTTTAAATATAATGACACCGTCAATAGTATCATTATTGTCCTCATCAATTAAAGCTATACCTTTTTCAGCATATATATACAATGACCTATTGTCTTCTCGCAAACATGCTAACCCATAATTACCATAGATATATACAACTGCCATAACACCTTGTGATATCGGGACACCTTCTATGAGTATACATCGTCGATCCCATACAACAATAAATTCAACCGTACTATTGAAAAATCCAATGATACATTCAGGCTCATTGTATTTATAAAGATAATTGAAGGGTAAGGTTAATTGACATTCCACTTTCAGAATATCTTTAAAAAAATCATGATTGGCACTCTTAGTCTTTATAGCAGACTTTGCCCTGGTCATCATAACATCTTTTTCTGTTGAACCAAGCAGAACACCCCCGCCTCCCATACCAGGAACTAATAATTTTTCATCTTTTATTATCATCCCCGCAATCCTGCTATTATCAACCTGAGCATAAGCAAGATAATTTAATAAACCAACACTGATTAAATTAAGCATTAATAATAAAAATATCTTATATTTATTATTAACCATATAGCTACCGTAATTTATGAATTATTCTTTTCACAACTGCATTCTTTCTTGGAAAACATAATGGCATTGTTTTATCTTTTATAACAACCAATCCCCCTGTCAACCCCCTCTTCATCAATTCTTCTTGAGATGCCAGATGACCCCCACATTCTTCGGCATGTTGCAAAACATTTTTCATCTGATAGTTTTCATCTCTTGCCAAACTCGTATTATTGTTTTTATCTGCACCATTGCCATGCCTGTATTCACCGTACAATCTATCCCCAATAGTACTCTTTATTTCATCTATACTTTGCTCAAAATTATCCACTTGATAATATATATAATAAAATCCACCAACTTTGACAAATGGTAACCCGTATTCAATTGCCATATATGGATGCGCAAAAGCCCTGCTTACAACAAAGTCAAATTTTTCACGGAAATGAATATCATGAGCCAGGTCTTCAGCACGCCCATGAATTATGGTACAATAATTGTGCAAATCAAATTTTTTCACAGCTTCCTTTACAAATTGTATTTTTTTATTATTGGAATCTATCAACAATCCATTGACCATCCCATGGAAGTATAGCAATAATGCCAACCCGGGGATTCCCGCTCCGGTTCCTATATCAACGAAGGATGTTCCACGTGGAACATTTAAATTTTGTAAAGGTGTTATGCTCTTAATAATAAGTTCTTTATAAATAGCTTCAACAGTATGAAATCCAGTTATATTTGTTATTTTATTATAGTCATAAATTAAACTGGCATATTCCCATAATGTTTCATTTATAACATTACAATCAATATTATCACCTGCATTCATCATATATACCAACTTTTGCACTTTTAATACAACTATTTCATCGCACGAAAGAGATAGTTGCCAGTGTACTGTTTAATACTTGTAATTACTCAGCTAAAAATTTTCAATAGAAATTTTTTTACTATTATGTTTTAGGCATATAGTACATGATGCCTCATGAACCGGGGAGATGCTGAAAAGATA
>DAOLVF010000002.1:0-71410 GCA_035420565.1 Spirochaetota bacterium
TATACTGAAGATATTGATATATGGATTGAAGCATCATACGAAAATGCAGAAAAGAACATACTTGATGTTGAAGCATTGTTTGCTACAAACCTACCCATGAACAGGGAATATATACAGCATCAATTGGCGGAATTGCACATTACGCCACATCAAAAAATAATAAACATTATTTTGCAATGACCACTTTTTGAAATGAATTTAATATCACCTTGCCGTCGCTGACGCGCTTTGCCCGTATATGAACATAGTATAGCCCAACCCCCAATTTGTTCCCTGCTTTGTTGTCGCCATTCCAGCCGCCTTCTTTAATGTTTTGACCACCCTTTCTGAATGCCTTATCCAGCAGTTTTACAACAGCCCGTCCTTTTATATCATACACCGTAATGGTTACCAATGCATCATCAGTAAGATAGTATGCAGGATAGCATAGTGGATTTTTATTCGTAATGACATTGTTTAATATGCGGGTTGGCCATGGAGTAAACTGTGGTTGCATTGCTACTGTAAATGAATACTCAAGATCATTAGGATTGCCTGGCGGAACTTCTGTATCTGAATCGCTATCTGAATATGAGGCAACCCCTGATTTAATAGTTTCAACTATAAAACGCACATCCGTTCCAAGCGTTATCAAGGGATTGGTATCGGGGATATAGCTAACCCAACCAGTAGAAGTTGTCCTGGTTGCAGCTATACGGTAATAATCTGTATTTTCAGTTAATGCTGGATTAATAACGCCACCAACAATTAAATCAACCCCCACCCCTATATCCCCTGCGGCAACAATAAGGTTAACCGCATCCGGTGAATCGGTTGTAATGTTTATTGTTACCCGTATGGCTGTTCTGCGCAACGGCCTGTTGGAAGCCAGCGTACCAAAGGTTGTATCACCCCATTCGGTAATACCATCGGTAATGGAAACTTCCAAACTTCCCGCTGTTGTTGCTATTGCAGTAGTAATCTGGTTGGCCACAGCAACCTCATAACCAAAAACATCAACGGCTGAAATCCGTATGTCGTAATCAGTTAACGATTTTAAGGAAGTGATGGTTGCACTGCCAGTTGCTCTATTGCCCAATGCTGCTACTATAGTCCTGTCAAGGAGCAGCCATGTTGCTGAGGAGTTCTCTTTATAATAAATCCTGTAACTGTCAAAATCCCCATCAATCGGATTGCTTAACGGTACCCAGTTAACAGTAATGGTAAATGCCGTGGAAGATGATCCACTAAATGGTGTAAATGGTGGGGTGTTAGCTCCTGGCGGGTCAGCATTTTCCCAGTAAACAGTCCTTGTTACAGGCTGGGGGATACGCGCTGCTACATTCTGTTCATCATCATAGGCGCCCCCGCTTACCGTTATTGCCTGATAGGTAATGGTATCAGTTACCTGCGCAAGTACTGTCGGGTAGGTAACATTTGCCACAGCATTTGGCTGACCATTAGGGATTAATACATCGGTATTATTCCCTTCGCTATCCTGCATCCTTACTGTTGTATTGCCAACAACATTGGTACCTGCCCATTGCATCCGTGCTGTAACCCTGACTTGAGTCCCCGGAACGTTGACACTTCGCCAGTAGTCAGGAGAAGCATTAACCCCTCCGCCGTTTATAATTTCAATATTGGTAATTTCAACCAGGTCACAAGTAACAGTCAGGGAGTTGTTTGAAACTTCCGGACCCCCTGCGGTTGCGCAGGTTATCCGGACCGTCCATGTATGATTGCCCAATTGACTATAGGGAGGTGTTGTATCCAGATTATAAAAATACTCGGCTCCAACCGTTAATGTTAATCCGTCGGTTTCATCTCCATCATTGGTAACCGTACTTATTCCATTGCGTCGTAATTCGGCGTTGGTAATTTCACCTGCGCCAGCATCTGCAATCAGGTGCACAGCATCTAATGCAGCAGCGCCCGGAACATTATATACGATAGTTCCTGTAACATTGAATGCACTGTGCCATGGATTGATCATTGCATCAGCACTAACTCCATCCTGTGCAAAATTTAATATTCGGATTGATGCACATATTCCATACGAAACAAGTTTTGTATCGGTTAATGTATTATTTGCGGGAACTGTCGTGGTTGCTGATGCTACAACGCTTCTGTTTAATGCCCATGCTGATTCCTGAGTATTCCATTGAAACGTAACAGTAAATGTTACCGTAAAATTATTCCATGTGCCGGCAATTGATGATGAACACCCCGCTATCCCGGAAACTATCGTTAAGGTATGATTACCGGCTCCTGTACCAGTTATTGCGGAAACCCGCAATTGTATATTGGTGGAATTTGGTATTGTCAGTACAACCTCGGTTATCTGATTCCATGCTGTTACATCAGGGTCAACAACCTGAGCGGTAAATGTATATGTTTTCCCCGCCAGATAGTAGCCATTTCCCATAGATAAAAAGGTTGGGTTGGATGGTGTTAAAACAACACTGCTGATAGTTGCATAGCTGTTAACAGTATTTAAGATTATGATTAACAACCATAGTATATAGAATCTTAGCTTTTTCATATCATATGTAAAGAAAATTAATTTGCACTTTTTTTTATAATATCATATATTAGCTAAAAAGGTCAATATTTTTATTGTACTTTTTATAATGACCTTTACTGTGACGATAGTTCATGAAAAAAAATACTCTTGTAATGACTGCTTTATTAGCCTGCATTGTATCCTTTTTCATACAATGTTCTAATGAAGCTCCTCGTGTATTCCCTGCCCCTCCTGGCGGCTCAGGGGGTACCGGTATTGGTATAGATGCTCCTGATTTTTTGGGCTCATACCCTGAAAATGGCGATACCTCCATCCCGGTAGATACTTCCGTTGTCCTTGTTTTTTCAGAACCTGTTGATCTGGGTACGATAGTTCCTGGTAATGTTGACATTTCTGGCGGCGTTACCTATAGTGCATCAGCCTCGTCTGATGGCAGAACAATTATTTTAACCATTACATCAGGCAATCTTTCAGCCAATACAGCATATACCGTTGATATAGATACAGGTATCCTTGATCAGGATACTCCTCAACGCAACCTGATAACCAGTTATAGCTTTACCTTCACCACATCTGCAGACACTTCAACATTTGAACTTCCACGGGTTGTAGCTGCATCCCGTTATCCTGCACCATTAGCTACTAATGTAAGTATCAATCAAACTTTTGTGGATGTAACCTTTACCAAACCTATTGATGATACTACCGTAGTTGCAAATGCAAGTTTTGATATAACACCCGGTTCAGGAACAGGCATTACCTTTTCACCGAACCGGCAAACGTTCAGATTAAACCTTGCAACACCGCTCGCCTATGGGACAGTGCACACTATCAATTTAACCGCTGCAATTGAAGATCTATTCAGCAACCCATTGGTCCTTGACGGAAACCATACATGGACCTTTACCACTGAAGCTGCTCCTGCAAGCGGTGCGCTGGCCATAAGCAACGTATGGGTTACTGATATCACTGATACCACCGCTATACTCCACTGGACAACAAGCATTGCTCAAGCTGCTATTTCCATTGATTATGGACTAACTTCTGCTTATGGATCTTTTGCATCAGAACCTGCAGGGACCCGCACTGTGCATCAGGTATCAATAGGAGGTTTAACACTTTCAACCAAATATTATTTTAGAATACAGTATGGCGCGGTCACTGCAACAGGCAGTTTTATCACTGCGGATAATACAGCAACATCCAATGATAAAAGTATTACCGATACTGCTGGAGATAAATCATTATTAACTATCGCCCAAAATCAAACTATTATTTCTGTATCACCATATTATACTCAGGATGGCTCTTCATTCATAGCATGGAAGGACCCTGACGGCACCGTATACGCCTCATATATTGATAACGATGCAGCCCCAACCAAACGCTGGGGTGCTGATGGCAGTGCGGTTGATTCCAATAATAGAACCGTACTGCGGGTTTTTTCTGATTTTATGGGGTACTGTTTTATTGCATCAGGAGATGGAACAAATGTATACCTTAAACGTATTTATAACAGCGCAGGTGCATTGACATTTGATTCAACCTTTGGCGCAAATGCAGCAGCAATCGGGTTAAGCATTTCCACTGGCACCAACCCTGCCGTAACAATGCTATGGGGGAATCAGACTGCTAACAATGTCAGCGCTGGTTTTGTAGCAAAAGTGGTACCTGCTGGCGCCGTGCCAAACACAACCGAAATGAACATCCCGTGGGCTAACTATTTTTTTGATTATGACGTTGATTTAAGCGGTGTTGCAACAGGGAATTATATTATAGATGGTTCTTATAATCAAACCACCGTTAATGTAACCGGACAAAATTATCGTCATGTTCTGGGTACCGCAGCTAATGTGATAACTGCAACTGAAACATACCGCATTGCTGACAATACTGCCAGCACTGCTTTTACCGCCACCGATCATGTCGTAAACAACACAACGGCAGGTACACAAACACCGTACAGCAATTCCGGCACCAACGCCTATACCAATCATGGCGATAATCTCACCGGGTGGGGTACCAACGACCTGATTACTGATGGAACTAATTGGGGATACTTAACGGCAAATGCTGGTGAGGTGTTACTCACGACTAATTTAACCGATTCAGGTGTTTCTGATGGGTTTTTCAGTTTTGACAACTATTTAATCAGGTCCAACACTTCACCGGTATACCAATACAGTTTAGTAAAAAATGAAGATGTCCCTGCGTATTCTTATATTGCTAATCCCGTGGTAACAACTGAGACATGGCTGCCACTGAACGATGATATTTTTAATTCAACATCTGAAAATTATTCAATATGGAATGGAACCTATTGCTGGACACATGTTCAGGATCCACCCTTTGATTCATTTTATACCATATCATTCCTTCCTTCGGGTCTTATTAGCGCCGGTGAAACAGTTACATTGTATTCCTATATAACTGGTGGTACCGCTGACACTCCAAGGACAAATCCACTGTACGATGATGGTGTGGATTTATCCGCTGTTGCTCTTAATGATATCGTTGTTAATCTTTCCGCGTATACCTATTCACGGGCAAATAATATCGCATACAGCTCTGCTGGTGCATTAGGACTTCTGGCAAATATCATGTCCAATAGCCAGCTTTACTGGATTTTACGCTTTGTAAATCCAGCAGAGCCCATACTTGTTATTGGACAGGCAACGACAACGTCTGTCAGCCAGCTTATATCAACAGCAAAATCTGCTGGATTTTCTGGTATTGTTGAAAAAGGTGACCTGATCTACAACATAACTGACAACCGTTATGCTATTGTTACCAATGTTGATGATAATGACACACTTACCTTGAATAAAGATATAATCACAATAAATGATTATTTTATCATCTTTGCAAGCAATGAACCGTTGATTGAAAGCGGAACGGTTACCACAACAGGTAATCCATTTACCGATACCAATGCAAACTTCACTTCAGCCAATGGGGCTGTCCGTGGTGGTGATATTGTCCACAACCTTACTGCCGGTACCAGTGCCTATGTAGTAGCTGTCAACTCAGCTACCCAGATTACACTTAACAATAATATTATGACAGCAGCGGGAGACCGTTATGTCATTATCCAGCCCCGCGTGCTGGTTGCCTATGAACGAACTGGTGATATTTATGGTAAGGTTATCCGATTACGAGACGGTAGCACCTATCTGAATGAATTTACCATCTGCAATGCTGCAGGGACTCAGGCCAATGTACAGCTTATCACATCGGGGTACACAAGCACCAATCCCGGAGCTATTGCATTGTACCGGAGTGGCGCAGGGCCAACCTATACCTACTACGCTAAACGCATCAATGGAGCCGGTGTTATAAATGCAGCAGACAATGCAGCAAACGGTGGATTGGGAGTACAGGCAACACCTGCCAATGCTACACTGCTTGCTGCACTATCCGATGATGCGGGCGGTATGTTTGTTTTATATAAAATTACAAATGATATATATGTCCGTAGAATTTTATCCACCATGGCTATCTCATGGTCAAATACTATTAATAATGTTGTTGATGCTGCAATATGCAGATCAGCAACAGGTGTTATTGTAACGTATAACAAAACAACCAATTCAAGTCAGCTTTTTGCTCAAAGGTATACCGGTGCCGGTGTGGTTGAATTTGGTGAAACAACCATTGTTGCTCTGACTCCTTATGCTTACACAACCAATCTAACAATTACCCCTGATAGGAATGATGGTGCCATCATAAGCTGGATTGATGAGCGTTACCTGTCACAATTAGGCTATACTGTTATGGCACAGGCTATCAATGCAACAGGCACACCACAGTGGGATGCTGATCCAGGTGCCGGTACCGATTACGACGGTGTTCTTATAGGCATCACGAATATATGGTATAAACCCTATTCAGGATTAAAAGCGGCATTTTATAATGATGGCGCACCACCCTATGGAGGTATATTCATATGGTATGACAGGCGCAACAATAAGCAGGATATCTACTATGATACACAACCATACCCGTAGAATACTTTTATCTGCATATAAAACGAAACTATACAAACTTTGCTCTGACTTTTTTATATTCCACTAATCAAGACTTCTTTATCTATTTTTTCAAAATCTTTCATCAAGAGAGAAAATCCCCTGAATTCTTCATCACTCCATGTCCCGGCAATATCGCCACTATCCCTCATCCTTGAAGTTCTCTCTTCAAGCCCAGGAGATTTGTGAATAAGGGAAAGTATTGTTTTGTTAATGCTTGTTCTGTTATTTTCTGCAAGCATACACAACTGATGATATGTTCTTTTTGGCATTTGTCTAAGAGTAATTTGATTCATTATATGCTTCTATGATATCATTCTATGATACTATCATAACTATTCTTTAAGTGTTTATCAAATAATTTACTTCATTTAGATAGTATTTTATATTTTTGTGCCACTACATAGTAAAACGCATTGTATGGCTTGATGATATTCTCCATGGAATATATGTAAGTGTTTACCATCATCTGTGGCTGGATTATGTATTAACGGTGCTTCTATAGCCAGTAACTTTCTGTCATGCTCCATGACAATCAACAGAATCCATCATATCACGTTACGCAAGTTGCTGCTGGATTTACGTTTGCTGTAACCAGAGTGCATAAAAATGAATTAGTGCACATGCAATGGTATATATAAAAAGTAACTATCGCCCAAAATCTTTTTTGATTTACCTGAAATTAGTATTATGTTATGTTGTACATAGCTATCATTATCATGAGTTTTATACACTATGCCACCATTTAAAGTTATTTCATCATATACACCTTCAGGCGACCAGGCTAACGCCATAGAACAACTGGCAGATGGGATTAACAAAGGTTTGAAGTTCCAGACGCTTCTTGGTGTCACCGGCTCGGGTAAAACCTATACCATGGCAAAGGTCATTGAGAAGATTC
Source organism: Spirochaetota bacterium (assembly GCA_035420565.1). Taxonomy (GTDB): domain Bacteria; phylum Spirochaetota; class UBA4802; order UBA4802; family UB4802; genus UBA4802. Next base: position 7,433 of record DAOLVF010000002.1, read on the forward strand.
AAAAGCCAACCCTGGTACTGACACATAACAAAACACTGGCTGCACAACTGTACCGCGAGTTTAAAGAATTTTTCCCTGAGAATGCCGTGGAATACTTTGTATCATACTATGACTACTACCAGCCTGAGGCGTACGTAGTTTCCCAGGACTTGTATATTGAAAAAGATGCCAGCATCAACGATGAGATTGATCGCCTGCGTTTAAAAGCAACCTCATCACTGGTGGAGCGCCAGGATGTGATTATCGTGTCATCGGTTTCGTGTATTTATGGTATTGGTAATCCCGAAAGCTTTGAAAAAAATCATATACGGCTTGCCACTGGTCATGAGGTTGACAGGCAACAGCTTTTAATGAAACTTGTTTCCATACACTATGACCGTAATGACATTGCATTTACCCGTGGAACATTCAGGGTCAGAGGCGATACCGTGGAGGTTTTCCCTGCTAATCTACAATATGCATTGCGCATTGTCTTTTTTGGCGACGAAATTGAGGCACTGTATAAAATAAATCCGTTAACCGGCAACCGGATAGAATCTATTACGCAAGCGCATATCTACCCTGCAAAGCATTATGTTTCCAGCAAGGAGGAGATGGAAGAGACAATCCGGATGATACAGATTGAGCTGGAGCATCGCATCAACGAATTTACCAGCAGTGGCAGATTGGTTGAGGCACAGCGGCTGGAAACCCGCACGCTCTATGACATAGAGATGTTGCGCACCGTGGGATATTGCAACGGCATTGAAAATTATTCACGCATCATTGATCGCAGACAGCCCGGTCAGCCTCCGCACTGTTTGTTGCACTACTTTAAAGGCAACTACATGATGTTTGTTGACGAGTCACATGTCACCATACCGCAGGTACGGGGGATGTATGAGGGCGATAGATCCCGTAAAAGTAATCTGGTTGAATATGGATTCAGGCTTCCTTCAGCACTGGATAACCGCCCCTTACAGTTCCATGAATTTGAGACCATGATTGACAGGGTTGTGTTTGTTTCCGCAACCCCTGCAGAATATGAACTGCAAATATCAGCGCAGGTTGTTGAGCAGGTTATACGCCCCACCGGTTTGATAGATCCCGAAATAGAGGTGCGCCCTGCAACCGGTCAGGTTGACGACCTGATTGGCGAGATTAAAAAAAGGGTTGCGGTAAATGAACGTATACTGGTAACCACATTGACAAAAAAGATGGCAGAAGACCTGACACAGTATCTTACCGAGGTAGGATTACGGGTTCGCTATCTGCACTCGGAGATAGAAACCATTGAACGCGTTGAAATTATCCGCGATTTGCGGAAGGGCATATTTGATTGTCTTATTGGTATTAACCTTTTGCGCGAAGGTCTTGATATCCCCGAGGTTTCACTTGTTGCAATCCTAGATGCCGATAAGGAGGGATTTTTACGCTCAACACGCTCGCTTATACAAACATCAGGCAGAGCAGCACGCAATAGTAACGGGAAAGTCATCATGTATGCCGATACCATTACCCGATCAATGCAGGAAGCAATAGACGAAACCAGAAGGCGTCGAAAAATCCAGATGGAATTTAATACCCTCCACAACATTACTCCAAAAAGCATTTCCAAAGAGATTGTTGACATTATTGAGCGTGAATATCATTCTGACGATGTTTTTGCCGATCTTGTATCAGAATATGCAAATGCATATCGCACCAACAATGTTGAGCAACTGAAAATGGTACATGAGAAAATTAAACAGGACATGCTTGAAGCGGCAAACAATTTTGAATTTGAAAAAGCTGCTGTTTTGCGAGACCAGATGTTTGATATAGAAAAGAAGATCGATATAGTGAGTAAAGCATCCGGGCGATAGATACTATATAAGGGTATGATACTATGGAACAACCATCGTATGAGGAGCTATCTCCAATTATAACAATGGCATTACAGGAAGATATTGGCAGCGGTGATATAACAAGCCTTGCACTATTTGATGAGTACCAGTATGCCTGTGCCAGAATTTCATCAAAAAATGATGGGATATTTTGCGGAGGGTTTTTGATAGAGTATATTTATCACACTATTGATCCTGCCATTTCAGTGACGATATACTGCAATGAAGGAGCTGCAATAAAAAAAGATGATGTTGTGTGTGATATTGAAGGCAGTGTACGGGCATTACTTTCGGCTGAGCGTACCGTTCTTAACTTTTTACAGCGTACCTGTGGCATTGCAACACGGACAGCACGCCTTGTTTCACTGGTCAGTGATACACCTATAAAAATATTTGATACACGCAAAACAGTTCCTGGGTTTAGATTACTGGATAAATATGCCGTTTATTGCGGCGGGGGAACCAACCACCGGATGGGACTTTTTGATATGATTTTGATTAAGGATAATCATATCAAGGCTGCAGGCGGAATACAACAGGCAGTAATGATGGTACGGCAGAAGTATGCAAACAGGTATACCATTGAGGTAGAGGTAGAAACGCTGAATCAGGTACATGAAGCGGTAGAGGCTGGTGTTGATATCATCATGCTCGACAATATGACAAAAGACAGGATTTCACTGGCATTATCCATCATCAATGGTAAGGCTAAGGTTGAAGTTTCCGGAAATATGGATGAGCATACGTTGAAAGAGATAGCTGATTTACCGGTTGACTATGTTTCAGTTGGCGCATTGACTCATTCGGTCAAAGCATTTGATCTTACCATGCGTTTAATCTAATAAAATCTAATTTAATAGGTGTAAAATCCTCGTCCTGCTTTTCTTCCTAAATATCCTGCCTCTACATATTTTTTTAACAACGGGCACGGACGATATTTGGGATCTCCAAATCCCTTATACAGTTCATCAGTAATAGCAAGGACAACATCCAGTCCTATCATATCAGCCAGTTGCAGCGGTCCCATGGGCAGATTCAATCCCAATGTCATAGTTTTATCGATAGTTTCAGCATTCGCCGCCCCTTCATACAGAGTAAATATTGCTTCATTAATCATTGGCATAAGAATTCTGTTTAATACAAATCCTGGAAAATCCTTTGATTCAACAGGTGTTTTCCCCAGAGATTTAACAAAGCTTTTCACTGATTCAATGGTTTCACGAGTCGTAGCAATACCACCTACTATCTCCACCAATCGCATAACACGGGCGGGATTCATAAAATGGATCCCGACAACATATTCAGGACGTTTAGTAGCTGCTGCAATAGTGGTAACAGACAATGATGATGTATTACTTGCTAAAATAGCCCCTGATTTGCATACAGCATCCAGCGCTTTAAATACCTCTCTCTTCAATGCAATGTCCTCGGGGATACATTCAATAATGATATCTGCATTGCGCATATCCTTTATGTTTTTATGCAATTTCAGACGTGAAATGAACTCACCACGTTTTGTTTGCTCTAAACGCTTTTCGGCAATATATCGATCAAGGCGTTTTGTTATAATTTCATAAGCAAGTTTTAACTGCGTCTCATCAGTATCATGCACTATGACATGATAGTTATGTTCAATTGCCAGATGAGCAATATCTGTTCCCATGGTACCTGCACCTACAATTCCTACTATCATAGAAACCTCCCTATACAGTGGCATTCACAATATTTCTTTGTTTACCATTGAAAAATGCATGGATGTTTGCTGCAATCTCATTAATTAAAACCTGCCGAGTTTCTTTAGAAGCCCAGGCAATATGAGGGGTTATGATGCAATGTGGCGCTTTAAGTATGGGATCATCAATGTCAGGTGGCTCTTTTTCCAGTACATCCAGTGCTGCACCGGCAATGACATTATTGTTCAATGCCCATGCCAGATCCTTTGTATCAATGATAGGACCCCGTGCCATATTGATAAGATATGCTGTTGGTTTCATCTTCAAAATAAAATCTTTATTGATACAATGGTAGGTATAATCATTGAGTGGCATGTGGATAGTTATAAAGTCGGATAGTTTACAAAATTCATCAGCAGTATAGCGTGGTATAGAACTATCACCTGACAATGCATTGCCTCGTTTAAAAGCTATAATCCGCATCCCAAAGACAGCGGCTAACTGTGCAACACGTTTACCAATATCACCATAGCCCATAATGCCCAATACCTTGCCAGAAATGCACATAGTAGGCCACTTTCCCATGGTAAAGATTGGTGAGTTGCTCCAGCTTCCGTCATGGGTTGCTTCGTTATAATTAATGAGATTGCATGCCAGCGACAGTATAAAGCACATGGTAAGCTCGGCAACAGATTCACGGGAATAGCCCGGAACATTTGCAACAGCAATTCCTCTGCTGTGTGCTGCCTCAATATCAATGGTATTGTATCCGGTAGCCGCCACTGCAATAAGTTTACAGTGCTCCAGACACTCTATTTCTTTACGTGTAAAAACCACCTTGTTGGTAATAATGATATCCGCAGCTTTACTACGCTCTATTACCTCTTCAGGTTTCGTTATGGAATAGGTTATCAGCCTTCCTGCTTGCGAAAGTGGTGTCAGATCAATATCGCCAAAATCAACCGTGGCAGCATCAAGAAATACTATCGTATACACGGATATCAATCCTCCAAAAAAAAGTTATGTGCCCTTGTCATTCCTTCTGGGCGGCCGCAACACAACCATCGTAAACTCCCAAGAAATAACAGTACATTGCAACAGACTTAGAAAATTAAATAAGTTACCACTATGACCTAAATGTCAATAGTTTATTTATAAAGTACTATACATAATCGTTGTTGGATTGCCATCATTATCAAGAGCATCTTCTAAGATGCAAAACCCTCGTGAAGTATAATAGTGAATCAGATCAACTGTATCATTATGCCCTTCAAAGAGATATACTGTTCTATACCCTAATTCCTTTGCTTTATCAATAACTGCCTGTACAAGAGCAGTACCTATACCCTGAAAGCGGTATTCAGGAACAATATATAAAGAGGCAAGCCATGGATTGAGATCGGTTCGTGCCCACAGATCATTGTTTTTCAATGAAACCATCCCTACCGGAAGTTTTTTTTCATCAATGGCAACCCATGCCAGTGGAATGGTTGATGAATGCGCACGTTCCATGTACGAACGGATAATAACATCAAACGGTATATCACGTTGAGTATACCACTCACGATATGACCAATAGGCTAAAATAGGGGCATACTGGGGAAAATGATTCAATAGATGTACCTGCACCATTGTTGCCATCCTTATTGATTGATAGTTATAGACATGAATAGCAACAATGGTTGTTGTTCGCAACTACTATTTGGGAATCTGTAGCCGCTGCTTCACTTCTTCCAGTTGCTTTGACAATTCTTTGTTATCCCATCGCAGCTCTTTTGCTGCTGTTTCAGCCACCAGTGTCAGTTTATCATTACCGGGATTTCCAGCCGTGCAAATACCTGTTCGCCTGAAGACAATATCAGGCAACGTACGAGCCATTTCATGGCGGATAGCATAAATTACCTCAGCCAGAATTTCCCCATCATGGGTTACTATCTCCCTGAACTTTTTATTTGACCCAGCTATTTTGATTACAGTATCAACTTCAGTGCCAAAGTATTTTGCCAGCACCTCAAGGGACTTTTTATCCAGCAAAGAATTTGAGGTGTAAACAGTATTAAAAAATATCTCTAAATCTTTTATTTCACACCCTGCTAAATACTGTTTATGAGTTATGGATTTTGGTAACGAATATTGTAGTTTTTTTTCAACAACCTTCATTACCTTGACCGCTAAATTTCTGCTGGTTGTATATTTCCCACCCTCAACCGTTATAAGTCCCTGAACGCCTTCTTCCGAATTATCGTAAATTTCATATCGCCGTGAAGATTGGTAGGTACCTTCAACCTGATCATCAACCAGAGGTCGCAAGCCTCCATAGGTATACTTTATATCATTATACGATAAAGTACCATCACCAAAATATTCATTAACATCGTCAAGTAATTCCTGAATACTCTCTCTGGTTACCCGATAGTTATCGGGATTACCAATATATTCCTTATCAGTTGTGCCAATAAGGGTATATCCTCGCCAGGGTATCAAAAAGAAATGCCTGCCCTTTTTGCTCATCAACGTTACAGCATATTTATGTACTATAGGTTTTGTGATGATATGAATCCCTTCTGACCTTCTAATCTGGTGTTTTACAGTGCCATTTTCAGCCTTTTTTAAGATTATATCTGCCCATGGGCCACCGCAGTTTATGACAAGCTTTCCTTCAACATCTATTTCTTTATTGTTCAAAGTATCGTAAACGATAACACCAGCGATTGAGTTATTACGATACAAAAAGTCTTTTACTTCAGCATAATTTGCAACCTTTGCCCCATAGTTCACCGCAGATTTTATAAATGATAGTGTTAACCGTTCAGGGAAGATACTCTGGCAATCATAGTAGATAGTAGCCGCAGTCAGCCCTTCAGATTTCAGATTGGGTTCTTCCTGTAATGCCTTTTCCCTGCTAATTTGAGAGTGTACGGGTATTTTTTTTGATCTATCCCATGTCCAGCCTTTATCAAATGAAAGAATATCGTACATGATCATACCCATCTTTAGAACCCAGCGGTTATTGAGCAGCCTTTTATAATTGGGTATCATGAATGGAAAAGGGTACACCAGCGTAGGGGCAATATTCTCTAATATTCTTCGTTCACGTAAGGACTCTCGCACCAGGGAAATCTCCATGTTCGCAAGGTATCGTAATCCTCCATGGATAAGCTTGGAGGTTGCAGCCGAAGTAGCCCATCCAAAGTCTTTTTTCTCCAGCAGTGCAACATGTAAACCCCTTGTTGCGGCTTCATATGCCACAGCAGCACCGGTAATGCCGCCACCAATGATAATAACATCAAACTGCTCTTTGTTATTTTCTTCAATAAAACGTTTCATAGCATTACCCCTTATTGGAATAAGTTTTAGTATAATATTCAAAAATTCTTTTTTCGGTGTACTCCAGCACATCTCTGGTAATGGAAAATGCCTTTTCTGCCTTTTTATCCTGAAATGCTTTATATAATTGCTGGTGGAACTGTTCTGAGCGTTTTCGGTTATCAGGATTTTCAAAATACAAATAGCCAAAGTCTCTAAAAATCTGATTAAAGAAATGCAAAATGAATATGTAGAGCATATTATTGCTGGTCTTTGCAATAAAATGGTGCACTGCAAGATCCTTTTCCAGAATATCTTCCTGTTCATTAATTATCCTGGCTAACTCCTCCAGATCGCTGGTGCTACACTCCTTTACCGCTCTGGCTGCCATCTCTGGTACAATGATCTTTCTCATCTCCAGGACATCCTGTAATATCGGCAAAGGAATAGTATCATTAAGGTAGATCATCATCCTGAAAAGTTCTAAATTACCACTTGAGCGATAATCGTTTACAAAAATCCCCTCACCATGTCGTATCTCTATAAGCCCCAATGTTTCCAGCTTCTTCAGCGCTTCACGTACTGTTGCCCTGTTAACATCCAGGTCTGCAGCAATATCGCGCTCGGAAGGCAGTTTATCCCCGGGCTGTATAGCATTGTTAATAATTTTTTTGGCAAGCAGGGTAACAATCTGCTCCCGGAGGGTGTTTTTTTGCAATTGCCCTAATGTGTTTTTTTTCATACTGCCACCTTTAGTTTAGTGGTTCAGTGGTTCAACCACTATCAATATACCAGATATATAGCAAAAAATCCACATTAATTGAAAAAAAATAAATGATTTTTATAGCAGCTGGTGTACACCATCATCTATGGTGCATTCATAGATATCAGGGGTCCTTCCCTCTTTTTTTTCAAATCGTTCAGCGATAGTTTTTTTAAAGTGTTCAACTGCATACAGAGCTACCATCGTTACCGTACAACCACCAAAACCGCCACCCATAAGCCGTGAGCCATACACGCCATCAATTTCTGATATCCATTCAACCATCGCATCTATAAGAGGAATACTCACCTCAAAGTAGTTACTCAGACTATGATGCGATTGATAAAGAAGCTTACCGGCTTTTATAAGATTATACTTCTGAATTTCCTGTGCAAACTCATGTACACGATGGTTCTCAGATATTACATGAAACACCCTTTTATATTCAGTAATGGGAAGAATATCCTTGATGGTAGCAAGCTCATCAATACTGCAATCACAAAGACAATTAATGGCAAATCCAGACTTTTGTAATAAAGTCAATGCCCTTTCGCATTCATTCCTTCTTTCGTTATAGCCCGATTCCCGTAAACTGTGCTTTACGCCGCTATTCACAAGGACAAAACGTATTGCAGATGCATCAATCGGGATATACTGAAATTCCATGGTTTTGGTGTTGAGCAAAAGCCCATTGTTTTTCCTGCCATTGACGATTGCCATTTGGTCCATTATCCCACATTGAACACCGGCAAAATCCCACTCTACCTGTTGCGCTTGTAACGCTACATCTATATTTTTCATTTTTTTGCCATGCAAAGTACATAACGCATACAGCGTTCCAACAGTAATTGCCGCAGAGCTTGACATGCCCGCACCAACAGGCAGGGTGCTATAAAAACTAATATCAAATCCAGATTCAAAATGTATATCTGACAGTACACAGGCACCTAAAGGATATACCAACCATTTATGTTTTGCCACATCCCTGATGTTTGGCAAGTGTATATTGCTGATAGCTATCTCCCCTTGCTCATGTTGCTGGTAAGAAGCAAAGCGCATGATGCCATCATTATTGCGTGATGCACATATATATATATGTTTATCGATAGCTATTGGGAAAACGGTGCCACCATTATAATCGATATGTTCACCGATAATATTGATACGCCCTGGAGCAACAAATACACTGACATCAGAAGATTGAGGAAAATATTCTTTATGATGTGTAATTGCTGTATCAACTACTGAAGGCATAGACACTAACACAACAAAAACTGTAAAAGTGGAAATGCATGCTGAGTTAATGCAATTGTTACGGGTTTGTCAAAAGAATTCTCTGTATAACGTATTATGCCAAAAAATGATAACCATGTAATGACCGAAAAATCAAGCAATGAAACAGCAAACAGGTCGTTATATTTTGCAATCCCGGTTAGTTCAAAAAATGTCTGTGCAACCTCGTCCAACTGTACTGATTTGTTTGTGTTTACAATGATATCCAATAGTAGCTGTCGGCTATTTTTAATCTCATTTGAGATGTATCCACCCGATGGAAAAAGGCTTTTCCAGTTACACTTATTCCAGAAAGCTAAAAACATCTGCCGATATAGATCGTCACTGTTTATTTCCATTATTTTATTCTCATTAATAATACCGGCAACCTTTAATATGATGCCAGTTTGTTTACAGTATATAGTAAGTAAATCACTATCATACTGCAATAAGGGATTGCTCAATAAACTATTGACGCATTGTGAGTAAAAATCTGCAGATAGCCGTTCATTTTTTTTTGGTTTTTGGTTTGTATTTTTAAGTATGTTGAGTATACACCGTGCAATAATTATTGCATTACAATTATTTAAACATTCGCTATAATCATTTTGTATTTTTTTTGCTGCAAACCCAGCTTCAAAGGTATTGTTAACGTTCCATACCAATTTATAGCAGGATTGAAGAACATCATGCATAATTTTATCTTTTTTTATTGATTTTACATTATTAAACCGCTTATCAATCTCGCTTGCAATCAAATCATTTGACAATTCATGTTCAAGTGCATACAGTGCAAGCGTATTTATTGATGATTTAAACCGATGCGTTATCACATCAGCAGCATGTTTCATAGTTATATACTACTCCCTCAAAAATGGAATAATACCGTGTCATTCTTAATGAGCAAAGCAACTGAAGAATCTTGTTGTCCATATTGTCATTCTGAGGGGCAAAACCACAAAGAATATATTCTTTCATAAATGACAAGATTCTTCGCTAACGCTTAGTATGACATACCCTTACAACGACTGCATGCATTGCTTCAACTTAGCTCAGCACAGGCACTTTTGCTTTAGAATGGCTATAGGCTTCACCATAAGAATGCCAATAATGCTTCATTTCCATCATATTTAGGAAGATGCCCTGTAGCCATAAGGAAATCCACTGTTAAAAATATTTTAAATAAAATGTACCAAAAAGGAATAAAACAATACAATATATGGTTACATCAGCTTATGAAATTAATTGATAAACATACTATCATGAATTAATTTTTAGTCAATTAATATTTTATTAAAATAAAAAAAAGTTGTAAAGGTAAAAAAATACTGTACATTTATTTACTTCACTAATATTAATATATTAAAAATTTTTGGTTTTTACTTGCATTAATAAAATGATTTTTTTTATTAATATTAATGTGTAACATTATTTAAACAAGGGAACCTCTAATAATTATATTCTGAATGTTTCCTTGTGAACACAAGCATTGACAGCATGTTTTTTATTTTTTAATAACGAAAAACTTGATTTTTAAGGGCGTTCATAAATATAAAAACAAGAGGTCCGGGGATGTGGTTATTGTCTTTAATTGATGCAGCACAAAACGAAATAAAGGAAATTCAGAATAATACAAAATGCATTTTGCATGTTTTATCTGAAGAAATTGGCGAGCGAACATTGCGAAAATATGATAATTTAAATAAAAGCCGCCAATTCATATACAATTATTTACACCAAAGCAATGACAATGTATATGAAGAAAAATATCTGGTAGATAATTTGGAAGTAAGCAATATTATTGCTGAAATACCAGGTTTTGAACATAGTAATGAAATAATAATTATTGGCGCACATTATGATACCATAGAAGACACTTCCGGTGCTGATGATAATGGATCCGCTGTAGCCGGTCTGCTTGAACTGCATAGGATGTTATCACAGTATACATTCAGAAAGACATTGCGTTTTGTTGCATTTACTCTTGAGGAACCACCTTTCTTCTCAGGACCATATATGGGCAGCATGGTACATGCGCTGGGATGTAAAGATAAAGGTGAAAACATTAATTTAATGATCTGCCTTGAAATGATAGGATATGCAGGGAACAGAATGCAGCAGGATTACCCATTAAGGAGTATGCAAAACGAATATCCACCATATGGAAATTTTTTAGCTGTGGTTTCATTACCAAGCTATGCACCGTATGCATATAAATGGAAAAAGGAGTACAATAAATATGCAAAAAATAAGATAGTTGATATGATAGGACCAGCTTCCATACCCGGAATAAATTTATCAGATCATTATTCATTTAATAAATTTGGATTTCCGGCAATAATGATTACTGATACGGCATTTTACAGGAATAAAAACTATCATACAGAAGGCGATACCTATGGAACAATAAATTTTAAATTTTTATCAGAATCAATATTTAATACATTCATGGCAGTAAAAACGCTATCAAATGAAAGGGATATCCTTGATGAATGAATTCAAACCATTACCAATACAGGATTCTCATCGACTCATTAATGCAGGCAATGTTATATTGATTTCAGCTCAGTCCAAGGAAAAAAAGACTATAACAACCGTTGCATGGCATATGCCAGTAAGCAATAATCCAAAGTTATTATCATGCGCACTGGCAAATAAGCGATATAGCCTGGAATTAATCAAAGAATCCAAAAGCTTTTGTATAAATATTCCTGATTTTGCTATGCTTGATACAGTTATATTTTGTGGGACTTATTCCGGACGAACAGTGGACAAATGTAAAGAAGCACATCTGACTGCCTTACCATGTTCAGACATTGACGGATTTTTTATTGCTGAATGTGTTGCCTACATAGAATGCCAGCTTTATTCAATGGTGGAGGCTGGTGATCATACTATCGTTATTGGCCAGGTTACATGCGCTCATGCAAAAATACATTGCTTTACACCTGATGGTGTCATTGATATTAACAAAGTGCAATTAATCCACCATTTAGGCGGAACTCATTTTGGAATTCTAAAAAATTAGGACGGATAACGATATGGAGTGTAAAAAAGATCGAAATCTAAAAGTATGCACCTGTACTTATGAGCCTTGCTCACGGAAAGGATTATGCTGTGATTGTATTTCATATCACCTGAAAAGCAGGGAACTCCCTGCTTGTGCCTTCTCAAAAGAAGCAGAAAAGACATATGACCGATCATTTGAACATTTTGTAAAACTGGTTTCAGCAGGGAAGATATAACATATGTATTCTTCTATACATAGCATTATTCACCAGTGTCATTGAGGGCTTGACCAGGAATCTAAATAATTAACTGATATCCTGAAATGAATTCAGGATGACACTCTGCACATTGTTATTCCAGGCTTACTTCTGCATCAAAATGACTGTCGCCAGCTATTTCCATCCCCTATGGAGGTCATAAGCCAGCCATGGGTAACTCCTCAGAAAATAGAAATTTTCATCTAATCAGCAGTTGAAAAATAATTGTACCAGGATTTTGTGGGACAAAATATTACAATTTTAGATATACCATTACTTCTTTGCCAGGTACATCAAAGGATCCAGTGGTTTCCCCGATTGATTAATCTGGAAATGAAGTGAAGGATTGGTAGCATCAAGTATCCCGATTGTTGTCCCACAACCAACAACCTGCCCTTCCTTAACCCGGATTGCATCAAGTTTGGAGTATATTGTGTAAAAATCCTTTTTATGCTGTATAACAACAAAATTTCCAAACCCCCGCATTGAACCAATTTTTACAATGGTACCATGTGCACTTGCCATAACATTGCTTTTTGGAGTGCTTTTAATGAGTATACCAATGGGTCGCGCTCCATTTTTGTTATCACGCCCAACACCAGCAACATATGTTACCGGCCACATAAACAATGGTTTTGATATACTTTTTTTAGTAGCCCCCTTGCTGATTTTGCTTTGTTTATTTATTCCACAATCGGCGCTGTCATCCGATATGGGTATCAAAATACGCTGACCTGCTTTAATGGCAGTAGGATTAGCGATATTGTTCATAGTCTGGATGTCATTAATGGAAACAGCATATTTTTTTGAAAGTCTATATAATGTTTCACCTTTTTTAACAGTATGCCATATCCCGGATTTACTATTATTTTCAGGTACCGGATTAATGTGCTGATAACTATCGCTCATGATATGTTTAGTATCATCTTCTTCATATTTACTATATTTATCATAACACACTGGCATGGTTGTATCTTTTTTATTTTTTTGAATATACATAGTATCATCCTGAAAGGGGGTATACTCTTCAGGCTGTTCAAACTTATAGTAATTGTGCTTATCACGGGATGTATCGGGTTTAGATCTATATGCAGGTGGGACACAACTAATTGAAACCAATATAAATAGTGTTATAATAAAGGCACTCATCCATGAATACATGGAACATCTCCTTATGTTCCGTTTGTTAGCACATTACCGGGAAGTAATAGTAACCCTTATCATTATATCGGATAGTTATTCTGCAGAATTGAGTAATTAATTATTTTTTATTCATGATAGTCGACAGTTGTTGTTACAGTTAACTTGCCATGTCGAACATTTTTTATAGCCAGCAAATTATCAGCAATTTTTTTAACCTGTTGAGCGGTACCCCGCATTAATAAAACCTCTAAACAATTATGTTCATCCATATGAACATGTACTGATGAAATGATGTATTTATAATTGTCATGTTGCAGGTCATTGAGTTTATCAGCTATCTCACGAACATCATGGCTGTAAACTAATGTCAATGTCCCGATAACTTCACTATTGGGGTCGGAAACATCTTCTTTAACAAGCATATCTCTGATTAAATCACGTATTGCCTCTGAACGATTGACATATCCTTTTTCATTGATTAAGGCATCAAACCTATCAAGAAGCTTTTCATCTATTGATACACCAAAACGAATGACACTATTCATAATGCTTCCCTCACATTAATTTTTTACATAGCTATGATGGAGCAATAATCTACTTTGTGCAAGTAAATTTTTTATAGCGAAGGAACAATGACAATGCTGGGCTATGAGGAGTGTTATAAACTGCTGTTGACAGAAATAATTATTTAATCATTCACCACACCACGACGTAAACTATTGGCTATAACAATAATATGGTGAGTAATACTATTGATTATGGTAAATAATGAAGTATAAAGATAACCAACCTGAAATAGCATTATAAGTGGTATTGAAACATAGAGGTTTTTATCAAAAGCAAAATATACAGCAAGGGACATGTACAGCCCAAGAATAAATTCAATGATTGATACAATATTAATGGTATGGAGGCTATATTTATTCTTTAACAAAGTCTTTACATGCTCTACTGCATTGATACGGTGCAATGATGCAACATTATATTTTGGTGTTCTGTTGAAATCACTTTTTTTATTGAACAGGGCTTCAATGACAGCTTTACTGTTGTTGATGGACAAGCCGATACCAACAGCAAGTACCATTGGCAGATAGACCAATGGTTTAAACTTTGAATCAAAGCTATTTTTATTATGATAAAGAATGGATAATTCAGTGTAAAAATAAAATATTACAACTGATAGCGTTGCTAATATAAAAATAGGCAAATCAAGATATGCAAATTTTTTAAATCCACCATAATATCGCACCCACAGTGCAACAGGCATCAGAAGGGTAAGAAATACCATGAGCAAGTAAGCAAAGTTTGCACCTAAATGCATAAATGATTCAATCTTAATTTTCAATGGAAGTTGAGCATTGAGGATAGTTTTATAAAGCTTTTTGAAGACTTGGATAGAGCCTTTTGCCCATCTGAACTGTTGTGCTTTAAAAGCTGAAATTTCGATAGGCAATTCGGCAGGTACCGTAACATCAGGAAGATACAAAAATTTCCAGCCACTAATTTGCGAACGGTAGCTCAAGTCTAAATCTTCAGTGATTGTATCATGCTGCCAGCCTCCACCATCAATAATAGCCTGTCTTCGCCATACACCGGCAGTACCGTTAAAGTTAAAAAATCTTCCGGAACGATTCCTGGCAGTATGCTCAATCATGAAATGACCATCTAATAAAATACTCTGGCACTCAGTTAATAGTGAATAATGGCGGTTAATATGGTCCCATCTGGTTTGAACCATGCCGATAGTTGGGTCAGTAAAATAATGTATGGTTTTTTGTAAAAAGTCAGGATTGGGCATAAAATCGGCATCAAATACAGCAATGAACTCGCTGTCAGTATATTTAAGCCCATTTTCCAGCGCACCGGCTTTAAAACCCGTTCTATCTGTCCGGTGGATATAGATAATAGTATAGCCTTCTTTACGCTTTTGTTTGCAGATCTTTTCAGCTAACGCTGATGTTTCATCAGTAGAATCATCCAGAACCTGAATCTCTAATTTCTTCCTGGGGTACTCTAACTGTGTTACCGCGTTGATAAGGCGCTCCACCACATATTGCTCATTGTAGATAGGCAATTGAACGGTAACCTTTGGTAAATTCTTAAAAACAGCTTTTGGTTTAACTTTGTTTCTACTATGTTTAATGAAAAGATACATCGTATAATAGCGGTGAGCTCCAAATATTGAGAGCAATAATAATATCAGACCATAAAAAATAAGTATAAAAAGCTTCATAGGGGGTACTTCCTTTTTTTGTAAGAAGGATAAATACAATAATGAAATATTAAAAACGGAGTATAGCGCATAAAAAATACTTTACAATAATTTATGAGTACCATATAATAAATCATTACGTTGTATGTCAATACTATTTATCAGGAGGTATACAATGACTCAGGCTACTATTCAGGCATTACAGGGTTTGCGGGATTTATCAATGATTAAGTGGCATGTAATACCGCTACTGGCTATTGTTTTCTATATCTATACACGTGAGATGAAAGAGGCTCGAACAAGCGGCAACTGGAATGCCATTTTTGCAGGACTTACGATTTTTGGTGTGGATTTTTTCAATGAAACATGGAATGGATGGGTTATGCACCTTACACAGCGTTCAGCAGTATGGACAACACCAGGGGATACTGCACTGCGCACCATGGTTGGCTGGAATATTGAAATAATGTTTATGTTCTCCATTCTGGGGATTATTTTTTATCACACGTTAACCGGCAAAAACATAAAGATTTTAGGTATTCCCGAACAATGGTTCTGGGCTATTGGGTATTCAGCTTTTTGTGTGTTTGTTGAATGTTTACTCAATGTTGGTGGACACCTTGTCTGGGAATACGAATACTGGCGGTTGTCATTCAAGGGAGTGTGGCTCATCTTTTTGTTTGGATATTTTCATTTCTTCTTCTTTGCTAATATTGTGATTGGACTATCCACTATCAAAAAGAAGATTATTGCTGTTGGCATCATCTATGCTGTTCCAATAATCATGAACATAATAGCACTTGGTTTCCTGGGATGGATGTATTAAACAGTAACTATCGCCCACATTAAAATTGTGGTTTATAAATTTCTTCAGGAAATTTTTTTAATATCGTTGCAGGTAGCGCATTGCTTTTGGCAATCTGAGCATATACCATGCCACTATGTTTGATGGTACGTTTCTGGGTTTTAAAATCAACATGCACCAATCCAAAGCGCGGTTCGTACCCATGCTCCCATTCAAAGTTATCAATGATCGACCAGTAGAAATACCCTCGGATGTCAACACCTTCGGTGATTGCTTTATGAAGCATCTTGAGGTGATCAATAAGCACACGCTGTCGCCAGCTATCATCATTGGTGCCTATGCCATTTTCGGTAATATACATGGGAATATGCGAGAAAGCATTATGCATTAGCTTTATAGCCAGATAAAATCCTTCGGGGTACGGTTCCCATCCAAGGCTGACACATAAGCCTTTTTTGCCACATACGGGGTTGTCAGTAGCAGGTACGGCCAGATCCTTTAATCGCAATGATAGCCTGATGAAGTTATAAAAATTAACGCCTATAAAATCATTGGTATTGATTAGCTCCCTGTGTGATGAAAAAATTTGCAAGGGCAATTTTCCCTTTTTTAAGGAGCGGATAATAGCTCCATTAAAACAATAATCAGCAAACGCTGTAAATAGCTTATCCATGATACTGTTAGGATTGTACGGTTTTGTGATCTGAACATTGTGCACTATCCCAACCTTTGCATCAGGGTCAACAGATTTAATGGTATGGTAAGCAATGGCATGCATCAGCATTGTTGTACCCAGCGCTTTAATGGCTTTGAGCATATTTTTTTGTCCAGGAGCAGATGTACCGGTAATATAGCCAAGCATGACAATACTTGGCTCGTTAATGGTATTGTAGAATTTTACCTTCCCTTTCAATGTTTTAGCAACAACATCGCAAAACTGTTTAAAATGCTCAAGGTGTTCTTTATCTCTGTTTAATAAGCCGCCTTCGTTGCACCACCAGATAGGAAGTGTAAAATGAAACAATGTCACAAAAGGCGTTATTTTACGCTTCAGCAACTCGTTTATCATCGTCACATAATGGTCAAGTGCCTTTTTATCAAGCGTCCCGGGCTGGGGGAAAATCCGCGACCATTCTATTGACATGCGATATGCATTGCAGTTGAGCTTTTTTAAAAGATCAAAATCCTGTTTGAAGCGATTCCAGTGATCACAGGCAACAAGCGCGCTGTCATTATTTTTGATTGTACCTTCTTTTTCAAAAAGCCACCAGTTGTTGTTTGTAGTGCCACCTTCTATCTGATGAGCAGCGGTTGCGGTGCCCCACAAAAATCCCTTTGGAAATACAATATCTTCTTTTTGCGCCATAACACCCTCGCTTTATTATTGTACTACACTATAAAAACATCTTTTTTACATTATTGAGTTGCTATAAAAAAATCAATAAAAAAATTATTATACAGCAACCTATCATTGTGGTTACACATACTCTATGAACAACAGCAATGTAGATTACCATATATGGAATTATGGAACAAATGAGTATGATTGGCGATAGTTACCGGTAAAAAAGTGATTGTAAAAAACCTATGAAAAGTGATTGAATAAATTCATTACCATACTTATATGCTGTGACAATAGCATTTTGAGCGCAAACAAAGAATCATGCCGTTGTGGGGATATGTCATTCTGAGCGTCAGCAAAGAATCTCGTCTTTTGTGAAAGAGTATATTTTCTGGGACTTCGTCCCTCAGAATGACAAAATGTGTTGCGTTTACCTGGAATTATAACGGTAAAAAATCATAGTGTTAAGGAAAATTATATGCCGACAACAATAAAAAATTTGGGACCTTGCACCGTTGTTTCTCCATTAGCAGTAAAATATCGCCAGCGTGAAGCTGCTTTTATTAATGATGCCATTAGAGTTCGTTTTAATGCATTCATAGGTAAAAAACCTCCCTCTGGTGGTGAAACAATTGAAAGCTTTGAAGCTGCAGGACCTCGTGAGAAGATTTTTTTTAATCCTGAAACAACACGAGTCGCTATTACCAGTTGCGGAGGATTAAGTCCGGGGATTAATGATGTTATCCGTTCACTGGTGATGGAATCGTATTATGGATATGGAATAAATGACATCATTGGCATACCCTATGGTTATAATGGATTAAATCCTGAATATAATTATACCCCCATCCCCTTAAATCCTGACAATGTAAAATCAATCCATATGCAGGGCGGAAGCATTCTGGGTTCATCGCGTGGTGGCACCAGGGATATGGATAAACTTGTTGATACACTGCAAAAACTAAACGTCAGCATCCTCTATACAATAGGTGGCGATGGTACACTGCGGGGCTCACACGACATTGCCATGATTGCATTACAAAGAGGGTTGCCCCTGGCAGCAGTTGGTATCCCAAAAACTATCGACAATGACATAAGCTTTATTCAGCGTTCATTTGGATTTGAGACAGCTTTTTCTATTGCTGTAGAGGCAATCTATGCAGCGCATACAGAAGCAATAGGAGCACCCAACGGGATAGGACTTGTTAAACTTATGGGCAGGCACTCAGGTTTTATTGCGGCAAATGCAGCGCTGGCAAGCAATGATGTCAATTTTGTATTATTGCCCGAGGTTCCCTTTGAACTGTATGGAGCAAATGGATTATGCGCCCATCTTGAAAATAGGTTGCAAAGAAGAGGACATGCTGTCATATGTGTCGCTGAAGGCGCAGGACAGGAAATACTGCAAAAAGATTCTGATAAACAATATGATGCTTCAGGCAATGTAAAATTGGCTGACATTGGTGCCTATCTAAAAGAAAAGATACAGGAATATTTTAAACAAAAAAAGATTGAAATTAATTTAAAATACATTGATCCAAGCTATATGATACGCAGTGCCCCCGCAGTTCCCAATGATTCTATCTATTGTACATTATTAGGGCAGAATGCCGTTCATGCCGGTATGGCCGGGAAAACAGATTTAGTCATTGGCCAATGGAGTAATATATACACTCATGTCCCGGTTGAGGTTGCAATTTCAAAACGAAAGCGCATAGATCCCCATTCGCGCTTCTATAGCAGTGTACTTGACGCAACAGGACAACCTTTTGCGATGATAAATGAATAATAATTTTATTCTAAAGGAGGTTTGCAATGGCAAAGGAACATAAAAATGCACCAATTATTTGTGCAGTTATTACCGGTATCGCACTAGCAGGAGCTGGTGTAGGCATATGGAAAAGTATGCCACTTATTATAGCTCTCAGTATTATTCCAGCTATTGTCTATGAAATATACAGAACACAGGGTGTGTTTACAACATTGGCATCATGGCTAGCGCTGATCGTTACCATTGCAGCGCTATATGTTATCTATAAAAATACCATGATTGATATTGCCCCCTATATATCAAAATTTATGACACTGCCGGTTAATACAAAGCTTATACCTGTTGCATATGTTGCACCGGTTGTTCTTGTCATTATTGCTGTATTTTTGTTTAAGCAAACTGCAGGTATCTATACCCGCTGGTTAGCGCTTGTAATACTGTTAACATCAGTTGCGCTTTTCTATAGCCTGGACCCTTCATTTATTAAAAATCTACTTTCAACTCCGCAGGTTCAGCAAAACATCAAAGAAGGCGTAAAACGGGGGATACGCAATATTCATTAAACCTGTTACTGTATAGGCGCTGTAATTACTTTGTAATTATTACAGTACTTTTCATATATTGTCATTATACAATTATAATTAATGGATAAAAATTCGTTAGCGGTAAATCCAACGGGATTTTCCTTCCTGTAGCTCTTGATATGAAATGAAGCGAGCACCCGTTGAGCATTGATCATATACTGTCCATCAATCTTTTCAATATACCCTTTCTTGATGCAAAATTTTAAAAACCGTTTTAATTTTTTGTGGCGATAGTTACTATCCAAAAGGTATTCATCAATACCGGGCAGTTTCCCTTCTTTGACCAGCACAATAATATCATTGATGACAGTATCTAACTGTGATGCCAATTCTTCTTTTTTAAGAACTATCGCTTTATCAATATTTTCAACCGCCATTGCCATGCGCTGGAGATATGTTGCAGCAATCTGACTGAAGGTTATGGTATGTAAACTTTTTAAAATTTCAGAAACTCTATCTAAAAATTTTTCTTTATCCCCAAGCATAAAAAAGGGCTCCCCAACATTTATAAAAATATCCTTTTTACCGGCTATGCAACGGTCAACCTTAACATTAATTGGCAGTATATATAATTTTTGCCTGAAGTGGCGATAGGTACTATCAACAAGCTGGAATATCCCACTGCGTAAATTTTTTAAACCTCCAAAACTCCACGTTGTCCCTTCCGGAAATATAAGCGTAGAAAAACCACTATGTATAGAATGTTTAAACTTTACCATCTGAGAGTGTATCTCATGTTTCACCTGATTTTTATTGTCAAAATCTTCTATGAAGGGGCGTGGAATATCAATCAGTTTCATCTTTTTGAAAAAAGCTTTTGGCAACCCTGTTTTATCTAAAAAATAAAAAAAATAATAGAGCAGTTTATTCTTTTCTCCAAAATTTGATGCCAGATAGTTCCCACTTAAAAAATCTTTTTTTGCCATTACCACAAAGTGTGGACGTGGTTTCAATGAATAATATACCTTTGAAAGGGATGGCACCTCAAAATAGCTATCATGCGTAGGGGCAAATATTACAAGGTGGGGGATTTTTTTTAGATATTCTTTCCCTTTTAAATGAGCTTTATGCCGCATAATCAATGAAGCAACTTTAAAACAGAAAATAAAAAATTCATAGACTATGCCATTTGATGGCTGCATATACATACCTCAAACCACTTTACTGGTATAAAAATAAACTATTCACCAGCAATTGTCAATAGTAAAAAATACATTAAAGTATAATGAAAAGCATGGTGTTTTCATCTTCAAATGATTGCATTCCTCTTAAAATAGAATACCGTGTCATTCTGAGAGACCCAGTCCCCAAGAATCTATCCTTTCATAAAAAGCAGAGATTCTTCACTTCGTTCAGAATGACATCCCCATGCCACAGTGAGATTTTTTTCTTCGACTTCGCTCCACACAGACGGCTTCAGCTCAGAATGATAGACGCTAAATATGTTCATCCCTTATGGCTGGATGAATGCTCTGCCATAAGCAACTACCCTAAAATTGCCTAAAATAATATTCTATAGGTGTTATCGTTTGATTTATAATACAATATTTTTTTAAAATTTTTTATTTTTTTATTTTGCTATTGACAAGAATTGCTATATATTTAACTAATCAATTTAATTTTTTAATTAAAATAATTGATTAATGTCATGGATGACAACTTAAAAGTATGGTTATTGATTACATGGAAGAATTTAAATATTCAAAGGAAACTCGAACTGTCATATTGCAGGCTGCAAAGACGGAATTTGCTGAAAAAGGCTATGATGGTGCCCGTTTAAGTTTAATTGCTAAGCGAGCGGGGGTAAACCAGGCACTTATCCACTATTATTTTTCCAATAAGGAAAAACTATACCTTGAAGTGCTGCAATACCTGTTTCACCATGGAGAAATCAGCATTATCCGGGAACATCTGAAAGATGTTACATTAAATCCTAAAGAGGCTCTTTTTACAGCAATCTACATACTGGTATATCTGCATCATAATGCCATTGATCCTGAAATAAATAAAATTATTTCATGGGAATTAGCGCAGGGTGGCGATAAATTTAAAATGCTCCTTACCGATTATATGTTACCCAAACTCAACATGCTGTCGCAGGTAATTCAGGAGGGTATAGAAAGCGGGGACTTTGAAACTGATGATCCTTTTCTTGTTGTCTTTAACCTTACCAATATGGTTTTATCATTTGAAAATAGCAAACAATATCTCAAAGACACACCATGGTATGATCGCTTCTATGGCGGTGATAATGGAAAAAAGTTATTTGAGTTTGCCTTAAAAAGCACATTCAAGTCATTAGCCCCCAAACATAAAGCTTGTGAGATACCGCAAATAAATGAGGATTTAAAACATAAACTTGAAGAAATTATGCAAAAACTTAAAAACACTTCGGAGCATGAAAAATGACAGTTAAATGCAACACAATTTTTAAAACAATACTATCAGTATTCATGTATTTGGTACTGTTTATAATTACCGCAACAGGTACAATCTATGCACAAAATCCATTAACATTAAAAGAAGCTATAGATATAGCACTCAAAAACAATAACACCTATAAAGTAGCATTATTGAAGGTGGAAGAAAACCGCTATAAGGTGCGCGAAAGCTGGGGGATGTTATGGCCAAAACTTTCTACGGATGTTTCCTATACCCGCCAATGGTATGAAGCCGGTTTCCAATCGCAGGTTGAAGGACAATATAATGTCAAAATTATTAATGGGGAGATATCTATAAATCCCGGTACATTTTATAATACATTACAATCCTCACGCAACAATTTTATTGCCAGCGAACATGATGCAAGGAGGGTAAAGGCTGATACAACTGTCACAACGCTGAGGCTCTACTATCAGATATTGCTGACAAAGGAATTGATAGCCATGCATGAGGGATCACTAAAGGCATTGGAAGAAAATTTACGTATAGTGACAATTGGCTATCAAAAGGGAACTTTTTCAAAATTGGATTTTTTACGCGCCAAGGTAGCCTACAACAACGAAAAAACACAGCTGATCAATGCAAAAAATGATTATTTAACAGTGTGCGCTACATTTAATATTCATCTAAACCGGGAAATAAATGAAGCCCTTATACTGGACGAATCTGTTTTAAAGGTGCATGATGAAGATTTACAATACCTTGTTCTTGAAGAAGCCAAAAAAAATGAGATCGTTGGACAGCTTATTGCATTGGCTTTGAAAAATCGTCCAGAACTTTTGCAATTGACTTATTCCAAGACAGCACTGGAATATGCAACCGATGCAACCTCATCCGTTTATCTATGGCCAAGTTTTTTTGTGAGCGGTAGCTATGGCTCAAGCAAGAATATATCAAAGGATGGTGGGGGAGGACTTACGCCAACAGGGGACCCAACTATAGACCCAATTTTACTGGCTATGAGTCAGGGTATGTCCGATAGTTTTGCTCCCAGTGGCTGGAACGACAACTGGATGATAACCTTTGGTGCTACCTATAAGTGGGGTGGATGGTCACCACTGGATAGCACCCATGCTAAAGCTAAACAGTTAGAAAGCCAAACAAATCAGATAGATTTACAACTACAGGATTTTATTAAAAGCATACGCCTTGATATCCAGAGTGGATTTTTAAAATTGGAATCAGCGTCAAACTCTATCTATTCACAGCAGGGTAATGTGGAAACTGCCGAAGAATCCTTAAAGACTGCTACCATACAGTTTAGAAATGGTATTATTGATAATTCAAAATTTTTAGAAGCAAATGTAGCTCTTATCCAGGCTAAAACATTGTATATTCAGGCATTATATGATTATAAGGTATCACAGGCCGAATTGAATAAGGCAACTGGTATTGATTATTTTACAATTCAATAATTGCTAAACGAACCATGGAGGTTTTATAATGAAAAAAGGCAGAGCAAAAACAATCTTAACTATTGTTGCTATTATAATTGCACTCATTGCATCCTATAGATTGGTCATGTTTGTAGTTGAGTTAATAAATCCCCAAAAACAGGTGGAAGAGGAGCATGTTGTCGCTGTTAAGGCTGCAAAAGCTGTTCGTATGGATATCACAAAGACCCTTGATCTAAGCGGTGATATTGTTGGCAAAGAGGTTGTTCATGTATTTCCACAGGTACCAGGCAAGGTTATGGAGATTCAGGTAAAAGAAGGGCAATATGTTAAAAAGGGGCAGGTTGTATTCAAGATAGACAGAGACATAATTGGAATGGAATATATGCCGGCTGTGGTAGAGTCACCATTAACAGGCTATGTTGGCACCATCATGGTGGACAGAGGCATGTCGGTTACTACACAAACCCCACTTGCGCAGGTGGTAACCATGAATCAGGTTGAGGCTGTGGCACAGCTTATTGAGGAGCAGATTAACATGGTTCAAATTGGTATGAAGGCTAAGGTGCGCGTAGTATCATTCCCCAACACCTCTTTTACGGGAACGGTGTACCGAAAAACTGCATTGCTTGATGCAGCAAGCAGAACACAGGAGGTACGTATACTTATTGATAATCCTCAGTTAAAACTGAGGCATGGCATGTTTGCAGATATTCAGATAATACTTGGCTTTGTTAAAAAGGCTGTCATTATCCCGTCCGACTGCATTATGAGCGATGCTTCTGGCAATTACTATGTGTTTAAAGTAATCGACAACAAGGCATTTAAACAATCAATAACACCAGGCTATGTACACAAAAACATAACAGAGGTTGTATCAGGTATCAATGATGGAGATGTTGTGGTAACATTAGGAAAAGAAAATGTAAAGCACGGCGTTAAACTGCTGGTATACATGGAAGAGATTAATTATTAAGCGATAGCATCATTATAAGGAGTTTCATGGTATGAAAATTACAGATATTTCTGTTAGCAGGCCAGTAACAGTTAGCATACTGTATATTGGTATTATTATACTCTCAGTTGTGAGTTATTACTTTATTGAATTAGACTTTTTCCCTGATGTTGAATTCCCTATTGCTGTAGTATACGTTGAATATGAAAATGTAGGACCAAAGGAGATAGAAAACTCGGTGACCAAACCTCTTGAAGAGGCAGTAGGGTCCGTTAATAATGTTGATTATGTTACTTCCGTTTCCAAAGAAGGCATGTCCTCAATCACCATTAAGTTCCAGTGGGGTACTGACATGGTAGAGGCAGTAGCCGATATCCGCGAGCGCATTGACATGGTACGAAGTAGACTGCCTGAGGGTATTGAAAACCCGGTAACTGTAAAATTTGATATATCAATGCTTCCTATTATGGGACTGGCAATAACCGGAGAGCGCGAGCGGTCATATATCAAGAAATATGCTGAGGATAATATAAAGAATCTTATAGAGCAAACTGATGGTGTTGCTTCGGCACAGGTTGTAGGAGGTGAGGACCTTGAAGCTAAGGTTGAGCTCATTAAGAGCAGAATGGATGCCTATAGATTATCGATTGACCAGATTATACAGACACTTGCCCTTGAAAATCAAAATATAGCCGGTGGTGACATCAAAACCGCGTACACAAAATATACATTCCGTACCGAGGGTGAGTTTAAGTCCCTGGATGATATGCGCAACATCGTCGTTGCAGTGCGCAACAATACGCCAATCTATTTACGCGATATCGCTCGTGTTTCATTTGAGCCTGGCGAGGTAAAGGATATTGTACACATCAATGGTGAAAATGGTACGGTAATGCTTATCCAGAAACAGTCGGGCAAAAATACTGTTCTGACTGTTCGAAATGTTTACAAAAAATTGGAATCGATAAAGCCAACACTTCCTGCAGGCTTTGATATACGTCCTATCTTTGATCAGGGGGAGATGATACAGTTCTCAATACAAAACCTTTTAAATAATCTTATTCAAGGAAGTATTATATCTATTGCTGTTGTTCTGCTTATATTGCGTAATATCAGGGCATCACTTTTAGTAGGGTTATCAATACCAATATCCGTTATCACCTCATTTGTTTTGATGTATTTATTTGATCTATCTCTCAACATGATGTCACTGGGCGGGTTGGCAATTGGTGTTGGTATGGTTATTGACAATGCTATAGTTGTAACCGATAATATTTTTCGATATCGTGAAAAAGGGGCGCGCCTTAATGAGGCATCAAAACTTGGAACGGATGAGATGGGGGGAGCAATCACAGCCTCTACCCTTACCAACCTTGTGGTATTTGTGCCATTTATGTTTAGTGCAGGGTTAGCCGCTCAGTTGTTTACCGATATGGCATTGACCATTACATTTTCAATGATGAGTTCATTGTTTGTTGCTTTAACCCTTATCCCCATGCTCATTGCAAAGTTTGTACCTACAATAGAGCATCACTATACCGGCAGATCAAATGTTCTACAGCCTCTATTTGATAAAAGTGAAAAATTCTTCATTGATTTAGAGAACTTTTATGGCAAAGCAATAAACTGGGCACTGGATAATAAAAAAAAGGTTATTGGCTTTGTTGGCATAACCTTCCTTATTGGTTTAATATTGATACCACTGTCGGGGATGGAGTTTATGCCTGAACGCGACGATTCCAGAATAACCATAATGGCAACCCTTCCTATAGGGACCAATCTTGATGAAACTACTAGAATTATGAAACTAATAGAAGAGCGCACATTGCCAATATTTAAAGAGGAAGAATTAAAGGTAGTCATGGTTAGGGCAGGATATGGAAAGGGAACCAATGCAGCATTTAATGATTTAACTGACTATAAAGCAAGGATCCAGATAGAATTAAAGATGCGAAAATACCGCGAACGATCAAAGGCTGAAATACGTGATATTTTGCGAAAGGCATTACAAGGAATCCCAGGGGTTACCTATAACTTTACCTACCAGAGCAGGGGATCAAGTTCAATAGGAATGGGTTCTGAAGGAGCCACCATCTCCATTGAGGTATATGGTTATGACTTTGAACAATCCAATCAATATGTTCAGAGTATTACAAACAGTATTAAAAACATACCTGGTTTAAAAGATATAGATATATCCCGTGAAGAAGGCTTACCCGAAAAGGTAGTGGTGGTCAACAGGGAAAAGGCATCAAAGATGGGCATCAATGCCTATCAGGTTGCCAATCTTATCAAGGACAATGTTTCTGGTTTTGTAGCCTCTCGCTATCGTTTTGAGGGTGATGAGTACGACATCAATGTGCGATTGCGCGAGGCTGATAGGCAAACGGTTGAACAGATTAAGTCATTGGAAATTGACACTCCTATGGGAAAACGAATAAAGATAGGGAGCATAATTGATGTTATTGACAAAACAGGGCCAACTGCTATAGACAGAAAGAATCACGAACGGGTAGTATACATTAACTGTAAGGCTGAAGGAAGAGCTCTCAGCACTGTTGCTGCAGATATAAATTCAGCACTCAATAAAATTCCAAAACCACAAAATTTTTATGTATCAATTGGTGGATCGTATGAGGATATGCAGGATACCTTTAATGATCTGCTGCTGGTATTAATTCTGGGTGGCATACTAACCTATGTTATTATGGCAGCACAGTTTGAATCACTGATCAGGCCATTTATCGTAATGTTTTCAGTTCCTACCTGTATGTTTGGTGTTTCATTATTCATGTTTTTAACAGGTTCACAGTTCAGTGTTGCTACACTTTTAGGTATCATTATGCTGGTAGGTATAGTGGTCAATAATGCGATAGTTCTTGTGGATTATACTGATATTTTAATACAACGGGGATGGGGTTTACGCGAAGCGCTGGTTGAAGCCGGAACAAAACGACTCAGGCCAATTATGATGACTACCCTCACAACTGTACTTTCGCTAATCCCTATGGCATTCAGTGGCGGTGATGGATCTGAAATGTCACAACCAATAGGCAGAGCCGTTATGGGTGGCATGAGTACGGGATTTATTTTTACACTTATATTTATTCCTGTTATATACATGATCGTTGAAACCAGGCGTGAAAAGTATTCGGCAAAACATAAAGCAAAGTTTTAAGGGGGAATTACCATGGTGATGTTATTTATTGTATATCACAATGCTGTTGATGAAGAGGTTGTTGAGATAACAAAAAAGTATGCAAAAGGGTATACAAAGTTTGTAGGTGTACTGGGTGAAGGGAATAAAGAGCCACAATTAGGGACGCATATATGGGGAGGGCTTAACAACTGTTTGATGGTAGCAATAGAAGATAATAAAATGAAAGATGCTATTGCGTCCGATATAGCATCTTTAAAGGTTAAATTTAAAGATGCTGGCGTTAGCATTTTTGTATTGCCGTTAAAAGAGATGCTTTAAATAGAGAGTGTTGTAAAGGGGATTGTCGGTTTACCGTCAATCCCCAGAGTTTTATATATCATATTTTGATCATCATCATCCTCAAAGCTTACAATATCAATACATTCAGCGTACTGTTCTTTTATCCATTGGCCATATATCCCTGCACAACCTTTTGCCACAACAGCCGGCACAGGATAGGCAAAGTGATACTGTGTAATTTCATCATAATTGCTGCGCAACAGTTTAATGATAGGGTTGATACAGCGGTAATGGTCTTTAGCTCTGAGATATGTTTTCAATGATTCAAATACCTGGAAGATACGCACAGGCAGCTTATCATAGGTATCCTGAAAATACATCATCCTGCAATAAAAGGTATTATGTGTTGCTGTAAATACTTTGCTGGCAATATCCTCATCGTTAAGAACTGCATCATACATAAGGACAATTGAGCAGAGCATTGTGTCCCATGGATACTGCTGGATTATTAATTCTACGGCATGTTCAATTTGCGGGTAACTATCGCATAGCAAATAAAAGGTAATATGACTTGTTTGCATATAATCAAATACTTCCATAGGGATGGAACGGCGCTTTGTAAGGTCAATGCAGGCTCCCGATACAAGCTCCCCCTGCTGAAAAATGAACGATGGCAGGTATGGGGTATCAAAGGTAAACCCTGTGGTGTCTTCAAAATAACATGTGATGGCTGTTATATCATGCTGCGTAAAATTGAACCCTTCAATGAGGTAATAAGGTGGCTTTTGCAAAAATGTTGCACCTGCAGCAATTGCCTCATCATACAGAGCGGTACCCGGCAGCACCATCAGTGGGTAAAGTTCCAGTTCATTCCCAAGCCCTGCATCAAGCAGAGTGTCCATTGTTGTATAAAATGATTCAGGGGTATCATAGGGAAGCCCGGGGATTATGCCAACCTGTAAATTGATGCCTGCATCTTTTAAATAGAATATCCCCTGTAGCTCTTTTTCCGGGTTTGTTTTTCTGCCAATCTTTTGTAAACATTTTTTATTTAATGTTTGAATGCCTACCTCAGCGCTACGGAAATTGGCTTTCTTTAAGGTCATAGCAATGTTGCTGGTAATGGTATCGGCCCTGAGCTCAGTATGCAGTGAGACAGAGCATCTGCTGGATATCAGTGTTTGCAGATAATCATTGAAGTGTGATGATTGATTAAATGTAGGGGCTAAAAGATACAGTTCCTGTATTTCATCACTCATACTTTTTTTGATAATATCGGCAAGCTTGTGCGGCGGTAAGGCTCTGACCCTGCTGGTATTTTTAGAATAGAGACAATAGGTGCATTTGAAAGGACACCCCCGAATAATTTCAACACTCAGGCTTTTATCATGCATTGGTGTGAGGTATCCAGATGTATAGGGTTCCACTATCTGTGACAGCGGAATAAAGGTGTCAGAGCCCTGAATAAAAACGGCGTTACCATTGACCATATGAATAAATTGTTTGCAGGTATTGTTATAGTAATGATTGAAAAAATATTCGCCTTCGCCAATGACAAATATATCTATGCACGGTTGGTGCTGTTTCAGGATATATGAGTTTACCTGTATTTCTGGACCACCAAAGAGTATTATGATATGTGATGCCATAGCCTTAATCGTTTTAGCAATTGCCAGTGAACGCTCTACATTCCACAAATAGCAAGTGAATGCAACATGCGTTGGCTCATTGTGCAAAATATGATTCACAATCATCGAATCAGAGCCATAGTTCTGGATGCTATACGGCAGTTGTAATCCTTTCATGGTACCACCAGAGGTTAGCTCACAGAAGGCGTGCAGGGTTGCAGCAGCATTGGGGATATTACCGGTAATGTACTGTAATCCATGATCAATCAGCGGAAGTTGTACAAATTGAATCTTCATTGAAATGGATCAATAAGGTGTAATGAAATCTTCAAGTAACTATCGCCTGCAATTCTTTATTACATAATTTATAAAACTATAAATGCATCCAATGCATCCGTTGAACATATACAACTATTATTATACGTTATTTGAAATCAATAATTTTATCAACAAATTAACCTGAATTTATCACTATTGGGTTTACCATGCTTTTTGATACAATGAAAGCCATTGCAACAATTTCAACACAATGTTTTTAATAGTTTCAATAAATAGAAGGATTAAATATAATTATTTGTTATATATTATAACAACATATTATATAAATAATATATTTTTTTATTTTAATATAAAAAAATATTTGACATAAAATGAATAGTAATTTCTTATCGTAAAAGTTTACTATTAGATAATAAAAAACTGCATCAATACATTATAGTTTATTTTGGCTACACTAACTGGTAATTGTAAGAGTAATTACTCTATCAGTAAAACGATTATGATGTAGCGGAATACCTTTGAAGGATATATTATTATCTTTTAAAAAAGAAAAACATTGGGTTGGGTGTAGCCAAAATTTTTGTTTTATTTTTTTTTGCACTACTCACCAGAAAAAACTTAATACCTTATCCCAACGGGATGGAATCATATAGTATCAGAGGTAAATGGTCCTCCATCCAATACAAAAAAACCATACTCGGCAAAAAGGTTGGGCATAATAGGTATTGTTACTGAATGAGAACGAATGGTTGAAAAATGCATTTCTTTTTTTATAGGATAACCAAACGCATTGCAAAAATCTCTGAAGTCCTTAATTGTTAAAAGATGTATATTCGGTGTTTCATACCATTCATAGGGTAATAATTTATTTTTCGGCATTCGGCCATAGATTGAAATATACAACCTCAGGCTATAATGGGCAAAGTTAGGAAAACTGAAGATAGCATTTAATGATATACGAAGCGATTCGCGTATAACAATCTCTGGTTTTTTTGTACTTTGCAACGTCTGATTAACAATCACATAATCAAATGAATTGTCTTTATAATCGTTTAACCCTTCATCGATGTCGCCCTGATAACAGTACAATCCTTTTTCAACACATTGGCTTACACCTTCCGGTGAGATTTCAACACCAAATCCTTTAACTTTTCTTGTAGTTTGTAGCAACTTCAACAACTGACCATCACCACATCCTAAATCAAGCACCCGTGCACCATATGGAATCTCTTTTAGAATCAAATCATATGCAACCCTGTATTCCTTCATTACCGGTGAACCTTTTCAAACTCCCGTTTTAAAAAATTAGCTATATTATGCTCCAATTGTTCATGTGGCAGTAGAAATGTATCATGCCCTTTATCACTCTGTATTTCGGTAAAAATAACATTTTTGCTGTTCATACGCAACGCTCTAACAATCTCGCGCGATTGTGAAGTTGGGTATAACCAGTCAGAAGAAAAACTTATAACAAGGTAATTAGAATTTACATTAACAAAAGCATTAGCCAGATCACCATTAAAATCATTCTTCAAATCAAAATAATCAATAGCTTTTGTGATATACAGATATGAGTTAGCATCAAATCTCTGAACAAAATCATTCCCTTTATGGTGAAGGTATGACTCAACTTCAAACTCAAGATCCAGGTGAAATTTAAAAATATCTGAATGTTGCAATCTTCTGCCAAATTTTTCGTGCATCAGCTTCTCGCTCAGGTAGGTTATATGTCCAATCATACGCGCAAGTGATAGTCCATTCTTAGGATTTTCATTGTTATAATATTTACCATAATTCCAGTTGGGATCAAGCATAATTGCCTGTCTGCCAACTTCATTGAATGCTATTCCCTGTGCCGAAAGAGACGCTGCCGTTGCAATTGCTACTACAGACTGCACCATCTCAGGATATGATATTGACCATTGCAATGCCTGCATCCCACCCATTGAACCTCCAACAACTGATAAAAGCTTTTGTATCCCCAAAAATTTAATTAAATGATATTGCGCATTTACCATATCCTGAATAGTGACAATGGGAAAATCCAAACCATATTCTTTTCCCGTTTCAGGATTAATGGATGATGGACCGGTTGAACCGCTGCATCCGCCAATAACATTGGAACAAATAACAAAATAGTGTGATGTATCAAAAGTTTTACCGGGACCAATATAAATATCCCACCAACCCGGATATATATCTTTTTTTGAATGGTATCCTGCCGCATGTGCTGAACCTGAAAGGGCATGAAGTATTAATATGGCATTACTTTTGTCACTGTTAAGAGTACCGTATGTTTCATAGGCTAATGTTATTGGCCCAAGTTTTTTCCCTGAAACCAATAACAATTCATCAGGTGGCTCAGCAAAAGTGAAATAATTAGTAGTAACGATACCAGCCGAATTTCCAGGTATTATCTCCGCTTTCATCTAAGTAAATAATCAACTCCCCCTTAAAATAAAAAAACGCTTACCGGAAGATCGTGTAAGCGGATACTTATTGCTATCTCATCTCCCGGAATATCTTCCGCTGGAATTGGCACCGGCTTTTCGTTCCGGTTGCCGTGGTTTCACAGGGCCAGTCCCTCTACCACTCTTGATAAGATAGTACGATTACTATTCTTTATAATCGTGCTATATACAATGTATTACAACGATTAATACTATAAAAACTACAATTGATAATTAAATAAAAGTATAGCACATAAATGAAGCAGGGTAAATAATTTTTTTGTTGATAGTTTTGCATTAAAAACTTTGCAGGGCAGCATCTACGGAATTAAAAACTTTTATCATTGATGTTACTTTAGTAAGTTCCAGAACCTTTTGTACTTCCGGTGTTGGTGCTGCTAAGCGTAGTTGTGATTTCAAATTCTGATTAATATTTAAAAATATACCTATCCCCGAACTCGTTATCATTTTAACATCTGCAAGATCAACAACCAACCGTTTTATCCCTTTATTCACAATAGCTTGTTGCAATTTTTCTTTAAGGTCGGGAACATCAAGGGTATGAACCTCTTGCATATTAATCTTTACAACAAATGTACCATTCCCTTTATCTGCCAATTCAATCATACTGTCCACCTTTTACTTTTGTAGTATGAATTATTAAATTAATACTTAATAAACAGTAAATAATAGTACTATTTACATTTTCAAGTCAACAAAAAAATATTTAAAAAACTTTTTAGCTTGCCCTGAATAATCTTTGAACAGCCTTTACAATGATGCATGTTTATTTGTGCGATAGTTATTGTGGAATGTACCTGTTAGTCTTAAACAGTTGTTATATTATTACTTTTTTTTATCCTTATCTGATTTGGTGATATTTTATAAAACTGTGTAAAATGCCTGTAAAAAGTTGCTAAATTGGCATAACCTACATCTAAAGCAATTTCAATTATTTTCCTATCAGTATTTGACAATGTTTCCAATGCTTTCTTTAACCGTATATTTTTTATATATTCATTGATGGTAATTCCTTCATTGCTTTTAAAAATCTTGCAAAGATAATCAGGATTCATCTCACATTGGAGTGCTATTGTATATTTATCAATTGGGTGGGTGTAGTATTCATTAATATGTTCTTTAATTATCTGAACAATTTTAAAATGTTTTTCATACATACCACAATAATTTTCCTGCTGAATTGCAATAAAATCCATGTCTTTATAGACATATACCTTCAATGCTATGACACATACTAAAACAACATTGACAATGACAAGGATAGTCATACCCAATATTAAAACATGAAATAAAAATATTTTTGCTATACTTATCCACAAAAAAACAATTGTAATCACGATTATAAAAATAAATTTTTCCTTTTCTGCAAATGGTTGCACACAGCTTGTTGCAGGTTTAGGTTTCACTGATATAAATACTAAGGATACCATACAATCAACAGTGCTTATTATTAATTGCTCTTTTGGCGTCAAAAACACTATACTGACATAAACAAGAATACTTTTCCCAACAATACATTGCACTGCTCTATAGGATGAATCTGAATTATTTGATGCATCTGGTAACACCATGAAAACTGCACTAAAACAAAACATCAACAGACAAAATAAAAAGAACGCATATTGCAAACTAAACGCAAATACATTAAAAGGATAAATATACATTGCAGTCATTCCTGCATGGATTAAAAAATAAAAAAGAATTATTAAAAGTTCTTTATATTTTTTTATCCAGTAAATAATACCTACAACAATTGCACAAAAACATAATACAGTAAATACTATAACGGGTAAATAAAAATAAATCAGTATATCTTTTATACTCACAACAACCCTCCTCCAAAAAAATTACAATATCGTGGTCTATGCCATCCCTCAGTGTGTTTGTATCGGAGTGATGCATCTTCACATTGCATTTATCTATTCATAGTCATTGCACAACCTATTACATTTTGGCAAAAATATCTTTTCTCTATCAACATGATTGCCATGATAGTTTTTATCCTCGAAATAACATTACCCTATCGTTTATCATATTTGTATAACAACAGCTCAATGTTTCTTCCCCACCCAAAAGAGCATATGGCTCCTCCGAAAATAGAAGTATGTGCCAATGTCATCCCAGACTTTGTCCGGAATCTCTTTTTCCACATTCGTCATTCCGGGCTTGCCACGGAATTTAAATATGTAATCTTAGAGCCTGAAATGATACTGAAACCGGTTCAGAACATTATTCAGGATGACACACCCCACATTGTTATTCTGAGGAACGCAGCCCCGAAGAATCTATTCGTTTATAAAATGACGAGATTCTTCACTTCGTTCAGAATGACTATCGGTTTCGCCTCAGCATGACGATACTATGCAATTTTCATCCCCTACGGGTAGTCCATCGACAACTATCTCATAGAAGCACTCTATTGAACACTATATGTTGTATTCCACCTTGTGTGTATATTGTTATACCATATTCCTTTGCTATACTTTTTTATTATATTAATTCATTCTGTTATTTTCTTATTGACCATAAACAAACTGTACAATGTGTCAATCAATTATTTTATTTCATCGCATAGTTATAACAAATAGTTCTTTAAAAATATTGCAATGTTGGTAAAAAAATTATTGAAGAAAATACAATAATAGCGTAAGTGCAATGAAGTATTATTCAATTCCAGCAATAAATGAAAAAAGTTTACAATACCATAGGATAATCCACATGGAATTACACAAAAAAATCAATATCTTAATTATAAATTATGAATTCCCACCGTTAGGTGGTGGCGGGGGTGTAGCAACCTATGATTTAGCCTTAGAGTGGGTAAAAGTTGCCAATGTACATATCATAACTTCCTCTTTCAAAGGTTTACCCCCATATGAATATATCAATGGGATACATGTCCATAGAGTTAAGATTTTATTTAGAAAGTCTCGTGATGCAGCAACATTTATCTCGATGTTTAGCTATTTACCAGCAGGTTTTATCAGAGCACTGTCGCTCTTTAAGAAATACAAATTTGACATTATCAATACACATTTTGTTGTTCCATCAGGACCATTGGGATATGTGCTATCAAAGCTATTTAAAATCCCAAATGTCTTATCGCTTCATGGTGGTGATATTTATGACCCCAGTAAAAAATTTTCACCACATCGCAATCGTTTCTTCAAATTAATAGTCCAATATCTTCTTAACAAGGCTGATGCTATCATAGCACAATCCTCAAATACTCGAAACAACGCCTTCCACTACTATAAAATCAAAAAGGACATAGGCATAATACCTCTTGCTTTTCATCCTCCTGTTATACCAAAGAGCTCAAGGAAATTGTTAGGGCTGCATGAAAAAGATTTTATCTGTATAACAATTGGAAGGCTCATTAAACGAAAAGCAATTGATGTGTTGATTAAAGCAATAGCCCGGATTAATAATCAACATGTAAAATTGATTATCATGGGTGATGGACCCGAACGTGAGTATCTTGAACAACTGGTCCAAGAATTGGCACTTGAAAACATTGTTACATTTTTAGGGTTTGTATCTGATGATAAAAAATATGCATACTTATCAGTATCCGACCTTTTTGTTTTAACATCATTGCACGAGGGGTTTGGGATTGTTTTTATGGAAGCGATGTATTGTGGACTGCCAATTGTTACCACTAATTCCGGTGGGCAGGTTGATTTTTTAGAAAATGAACACAATGCCTTGCTGATTGATGTAGGCGACATACAAAAATGTGCAGAATGTATAATGCGATTTAAAAATGATAAAAAGCTCTATGCTCAATGTTCAAAAAATAATAAAGCCAGAATTACAGCTTATTATGCCGAAAATGTAGCCAAGCAATATATGGATATTTTTTATCAATTAGTGGATATGAATGAAAATTAAAACAGCACTTATTACCCGGAGTAAAGAACTGGTTTCAGAAGTACGACTGGTACAACCCCTGGATGCAAGCATTCACGGTTCAATTAATACTCTTAAAGATGAAGGATTTGATATAATACTTTTTGATAGTGAGCAGATCGACATAAGTGATGCACAATTTTATTTATCAAAAATACGAAAACGTTTTTCTCATGTACCGGTTATTCTCATCGTTCGTACAGGATACCTTGAGTCTATAAACAGGGATTGGTTTTTTGATGATTTTATCATCTTCCCTTTCAGAAAAGGTGAGCTTAAGGTCAGGATAGACTGTTTAATAGGCTCTGAAATTGAAATAAAAGATGCAGTCATTAGAGTTGGAAATATAGCTATTGAACCTGACAAATACATTGTATCGGTTAACAATGAAAAAGTTTCATTAACATTTAAAGAGTTTGAATTGTTAAAACTTTTTATTGAAAATAAAGGAGTAGTTTTTACACGTCAGGAATTATTATCACGTATCTGGGGTATAGAGTATATTGGCGGTACACGCACTGTTGATGTTCACATCCGCCGTTTGCGGTCAAAAATAGGCGATGAATTCAATAATATTATTGAAACAGTGAGAAATGTTGGCTATAAGTGTAAGGATTGATGAAAGAAATATGCTTGCCAATCTACATGTTTTTTTCGTTAATGTAAAAAAACTTTATTAAGTTTTTGTAATCAGTTTTTTCAGGAGTAATTATGAATCAGGTTAAAAAGATTGAAAAGATTTTAGAATCTGCTTTGAATGAGGATTTAACTTCATATTTTTTGCTCATTAAAGCTATGAGAAAACATTTACCCTTATTTGGTTCAACAAAAAGGATTACTGCAGCGCTTTTGAAAGAGTGCATCGGGGATATCTCAAAACTGGATTTATCTGAAATAACGTCATTAAACATGGCAAAATCTGACGGAACAATTGTCTTTGAAGATATTAAAAATGGAAAAGCACGTATATTTATAAATATTGGTAAGAATCATAAAATCACCCCTGGTGATCTTATCCGTGAGATATCAAAACGTTCGGGTATTGATGGAAAACTGGTTGGTAAAATTGATATACATTCCACTTATTCGTTTATTGAGATACCAGAACAATATGCTGAACTTGTATTAGTATCACTTGATAAAGCAAGGATTAAAGGTATTCCTATCGTAGTAGAACCAGCAAAAAAGAAAAAACAATGAGATAAATGATACCTTTACTATGTCCAATCTGCAAGGACTCACGATCAAAACAAATTGCAAACGATATTTTTTTATGCAAACCATGTAAAATATTGTTTAACAATGCATATCAACCATCACCTTATACTGCTGATTATTTTGGTGAAGACTACAAGAATCAGTACGGAAAAACATACGAAGATGATCATGACGCAATATACACTGCTTCATTACTGAGAATAGAAAAAATAAAAAAATTACTGAATAATAATCTGTCCGAAAAGAGTCTTCTTGATATAGGATGCGCATTAGGTTTTTTTTGTAAGGCAGCTAAAGACAGTGGTTTTCAATTCGTTGAAGGAATAGAAATATCAGAATATGCAGCACAATATTGTAAGGAAAAGTTTTCCATATCAGTTACTACAGTTGATTTTGAAAAGTTCCTGACAGCTAAAAAATATGATGTTATAACGGCGTGGTATGTTATGGAGCATTTTGCTAATCCTTTTGCAATGTTTCAAAAAGTATATTCGATGTTACATAATGATGGTATTTTTGCATGCACGTTACCATCATATTTTGGACCATTGTTTTATTGTCACAGAGATATCTGGATTAAAAATCACCCCCCAGACCATAGAATTGATGTATCACCACGTGGTATTACACGATTATTAAAAAACATGGGTTTTGTAAAAGTAAAGTGCTATCCTTCTGGATATCATCCTGAACGGTTTTGCTCTTTGGCATCAAAACATAAAAAAATATATATAAAACTATCTGATAGTATTTGTTTTTCAGATACTATCATGGTAATAGCAAAAAAGTAATATAATAAATTCTTG
The DNA here is from genome assembly GCA_035420565.1 of Spirochaetota bacterium. Lineage (GTDB taxonomy): Bacteria > Spirochaetota > UBA4802 > UBA4802 > UB4802 > UBA4802. The sequence continues at coordinate 45,979 of DAOLVF010000002.1, forward strand.
ACATAGACATTCTAAAAAATAAAATTGTAATTTTGTTATGTTTATTTACAAATTTGTGCTATTATTAAAAAGCTATAATTGATATTATCAATTTAACATATTAATTATTAATAAAATACTTACTTATCGAATATTTAACTGCGAAACTGTATCGTACTATTTTCATAATAATGAGGTGGAATAATGAAAAGAACATTTCAACCAAGTGTAATCAAGCGATTACGAACACATGGATTTAGAGAAAGGATGAGTACCAAAGCTGGAAGAGAAATACTGAAAAGAAGAAGACAGAAGGGACGTTGTAAACTAACTGTGTCAGATGAAAAACGTAATGTAAAGTAGCATATATTTGTATAATTATTTTCCGGTGAAAAGGAGATATTCAATAAAAGGGCGGAGGAGTTTTAAAGATGTTATTGTTAATGGCAGACGATTTTATAGTAAAGGTATACGAATGATAGTGCATATACAACCAGCACATGAAACATTGTTTATTGGGAATGAGTCAGTTTCACATTTTTCCATAGCTGTTAATAAAAATTTTGGGGATGCAGTTGAACGTAACAAAATCAGAAGAAGAATAAAATCTATACTTAATACTCTTTTGCCTCAGATACAACAGGGTTTTGCTGTTATTATTTTTCCTGATAAAACCTGTAAGGCAATGCCATATACTCACCTTTCAGGTTTGGTAAAACAATTGTTGCTTAGATCAGGAGTGCTCAAACAATGAAGATAAATATTATTTCATTGCCAATATTATTGATAAAAATGTATAAGCTTATTATTTCACCATTGTTACCCAATGTTTGCAGATTTTATCCAACATGTTCAAGCTATGCAATAGAAGCATTGAGCAAACATGGACTCTGTAAAGGTGGTTTTTTATCAATCAAGCGGATACTACGCTGTCATCCATATTGTGACGGTGGGTATGATCCTGTTCCTTAGCACAATTCTTGACAGTTACCCCTCATATCACTCCTTTTCACCTATTATAATATTTCAATAATAGTCATATTTTTTTATTTTATATCTAGAAAGTTAAACAAGAGGTTGTTATGGAAAAAAGGGCTTTAATTGCAGTTTTATTATCTTTGCTGATATGGATATTATGGTTTTATTTATTTCCGCCGCAGGAAAAAAAACCTGCAGTTCAAGATAAGAAAGTTGAAGTTGAACAAACGGTTGAAATTAAAAAACCTGAATTGAAACAACTTTCAAAATTCCTGGAATTATCCCGCTTAAAGGAAGAAGTGACTGTTGATTCACATTATTATAAAGCCGTGCTTTCCAATCATGGCGCTGCATGTACCTCGTTCATTGATAAAACCCGAAATATTGAGCTTGTGGTCAATAAAAGCAAATACATTGCCAGGGGTATTTTTGATTTTCCTGTACATTTTACAACTGGAGAATTTTTGCTATCAACAGAAAGTGATTATACAAACTGGAAATTACAAAAAGAAACAGATTCGATACGCTTTTTTACAGGTGCTATCGTGCAAAATAATCCATTGCACATTGTAAAGACATTTACCTTTGATGAAAAAGGGCAATTTTTTACGGTGTCATTCAGTATCACCAATAGAGCTATAAATGAATTTTCTTTTCCTGAAGGCAGATTAATTTATTCTCCTTCAGATTTTTTAGGCCCCTCAATGGATTTTAATAATTCGTACAACGAGTTGAACAGTATATATTATCTTGATGATGATTTTGAAAAGGCACGGAAAGGCTCAGGATTTTTTTCAAACCATGAGGATATAAAAGAGATCAATGGTGTTGTAAAATGGGCAGGCATCATGAGCAGGTACTATCTGCTCATAATGATACCGCAAGGTTTTCAGGGTTCTGGTGTTGTTTACGATAACAGGGAACATACTGGATTCAGGACGGGGATTATTGTACCGGCAAAACCTCTAAAGCCTGGCGAAAAAATAGAACACGTTTTCAAGATATATGTTGGGCCTAAAAATAAGGATAAACTTTTAGCTGTGGATAAACAGATTGGAGATGCAGCCGATGTAAGCAAATGGATAGAGCCTATACGTGATTTTATGATGTGGTGTTTGCTTGGCATTAATAAATTGTTAGGGAATTTAGGCTGGTCATTAGTAATATTTTCAGTTATAACAAAAATAATGTTCTTACCCTTAACCAAACGTTCTACTGAGTCAATGAAGAAGATGCAGGAATTAAACCCAGTTGTTCAAGAACTTCGCGAAAAGTATAAAGATAAGCCTGATATCTTGAATAAGAAGATAATGGAAGTATATAAAAAGAACAAGGTCAACCCCATGGGTGGGTGCTTACCACTATTGTTGCAAATGCCATTTTTCTTTGCACTTTATAGCGCTCTGATTAATTCTGTAGATTTATGGCAGGCACCATTTATTTTGTGGATTAAGGATCTTTCATTACCTGATACTGTTTTCACCATTTCAGGATTCAACATTAATATTTTACCTATAGTGATGACAGCAACAACATATTTACAACAAAAAATGTCTACTGGCGAAGCTTCTCAGCAGCAAAAAATGCTTTTGTTTATGCCACTTATATTTATAGTTATATTCTGGAATATGCCATCCGGATTGGTATTATACTGGATCATGCAGAATGTTTTACAAATAGCTCATCAAATGGTAGTAAACCGGAAACCAAAGACTGAAAAGTAGCAACATGGAAACGAGGATAAATGTAAGTCTTAATGCAAAAATTATAGTACATTAAATACAATATGAGATTTCTACCATTTTTTGATTTTTTCAGGAGGTGTGTAACAAATACTATTATCATAATTCATTATTATAAGTATCATAGGAGGCGTGGAGATGAAGGTTTTAGATATTGAAGGAAAAACCGTTGAAGAAGCAACAAAAAAAGCATTATTACAATTAAAAATTGATGATATGAACAAAATCAACATTGAAGTCCTTGATGAAGGTAAAAGCGGAATATTTGGTTTTGGCATATCACGCCCTGCTAAGATTAGAGTATACTATCAGCAGCAAAATGATGTTGGTGAAAAAGCAAAAGAAATAATAGAAAAAATAATGTCATTAATGGATGTTAATGCTACTGTTAAAGATTTTAAAGAAAGCGAAAATAAGGTATATGTAGAGTTAGAAAGTTTAAATTCAGGTTTAATAATAGGTAAAAAAGGTAAAACACTGGAAGCATTGCAATTCATGATAAATCTTCTGGTTAATAAGGTTACCAGTTCAGAAAAAAAGATTATCCTTGACATAGAATCGTACCGAGCAAAAAGAGAACGAGCCTTACGAAAATTATCGAAGGAGATAGCTTTAAAAGTAGCCCGAACCGGAAAACCATGGACACTTGAACCCATGAATCCGTTTGAACGAAGGCTTATTCATTTAACATTACAAAATGACTCAAAAGTGACAACAAAAAGTGAGGGACAGGGCATATATCGAAAGGTAAAAATTATGCCCATTGAAAAAGGCAGGTAAGATGCAAGAAACCATTTGTGCTCCAGCAACACCGCCTGTACATGCACCAATAGCAATTATACGAATCAGCGGCCCTGAATCCTTACGGGTCGCTTCTTCTATTTTTAAACAACACAATAAACAAACTATATCCACACCCCGTTATGCATACTATGGGACAATCTTTGATGGGGAATATGAAATTGATGATGCGATAGTTATTTATTACGCACAACCGCATAGCTATACAGGCGAGGACATGGTTGAAATATTCTGTCATGGCAATCCTATTATTGTTAATAAAATAATGAATCGCCTTCTGGCATTGCATGTACGTATAGCCCAGCCAGGAGAATTTACTAAACGAGCTTTTTTTAACGGAAAAATGGACCTCACCGAAGCTGAAGCTATCAATCATATTATAACAGCCCGGAGTGAATGGGAAATAGCTACGGCAATACAGCAAAAACATGGATCGTTACGCACTACTATCAATAAACTGAAACAAACAATAGTAGAGTTAAAAGCTGATATTGAATGTGCCATTGACTTTATTGATCAGGATATCGAAATAATCTCTTATCAGGATGCTCAGCAAAGGATAGAAGATATTATTCATACCATACAGGAAATTATCAACAGATGTAAGGTTGGGAATAATTTATCTCATGGGATAGATATTGCTATTGTTGGCAAACCCAATGCAGGGAAATCAAGCTTTTTAAACTGTGTGGTCAATCATGAGCGTGCAATTGTTTCAGATGAACCGGGTACAACGCGTGATGTTATAAAAGAATCAGTTACCATTCATGGCATTCAATGTAATCTATACGACACAGCAGGGATTCATGATGTAGCATCAGGGATTGAACTGCTGGGAGTTCAAAAAAGCTACAGGATTATTGACGAGGTTTCACTCTTATTTTTTATCCTTGATGCTACAAGTGGTTTTACCGTTGAAGATTCCCATATTCTTGAGCGCATCAGTTCCAAACCATATATCCCCGTTATTAATAAATGCGATATTGCCTCACCCGAACAAATCAATGCTATCAATACACAATTGCCCAAAAAAGGGATTGTGTTTGCAGCCACAACAGGCTATGGTATGGATGTGCTGGAGCATACGGTGTCTGATTTTATTCAAAGCTCGTATGTCAACTACACCAATTCATTTATTGCTGATATTCGTATTATACAGCTTTTAGAGCAATCCAGCGCAGGTGCCCATGAGGTGCGGGAGCAGCTACTCAAGCAAAGCCCTCACGAGATTATAGCATCAGCATTGCAGGATGTCATTGACACTATTGGTGCAATAACCGGTGAAATTACTGTTGATGATGTTCTCAATTCAATCTTTTCACGCTTTTGTATAGGCAAATGATGGCATGGTAATGGTAAAATATTGTATAACTATAGTGTTAAGTTTATATATAGTGGCGATAGTTACTGTTGATGCATCTTCAGATATCATAGGTCATGATACCGTTACTATGTATTGTAGTGGAGATTCACAAGCACTCGCTGAACAGTATGTAAACGGTGCGCAAAACCTTACAATACCAAACCTGCTCATTTTAGCGGATAGTGAACATATACAGCAGATAATTGGAATTGAAAAAACAATAGAACTGCTGGAATTGCTTTCTACCAATGCACAATCACCATACGAAAAAATGTTTATCAACGATATTGCAGATATATCAAAAGAACGTTTCTATAAAAACGATGTAAAAGGAAATCAACGCTGGTATATCTATGATAATAGTAAGGAACCAATGCCCAAAAGCGTGATATCTTTCCAAACACAACTGGATACCCTAATACTTCCTGATAAAAACAAAATAGCAGTAATGCAATCATGCGCGGGGTATATACCTGTAAAGCAATACACCCAGATTTTACACGCAACAGGACTATGCAGCGCATCGTTTGAATTACATAAACCGGTTTCTATGTATGTTTTTTCCAATATGGAGTATGCCATTTTTATCAATGGAACAAAAGTATGTGTTAATACGACAACAACAGTAAAAAAAGATGCTCGAATCATTCATATTGAACCACAGGAGGGATTCAGCATAGCAATATATTACAAACCAGACAATGATATGTACTTAAAAATACTGTTTCGTGATGAAACCAATGCAACGATGCAGTTACCTGCTACCGACACCATGTATTATAATCCTGTTAACTGTTATGAGATATTCTATGAATATCAAAATCAACTTCTGTCAAACTATATGAGCAACCATTCGCCTGATAATGCACTGCAACTTGCTCTTTTTTCAGAATCAATTCACAGCACAGAGGCTTTCAAATATTATCATCAAGCATTGCGTTCACACAACGATTTTATCTCATACCGATTGTGTTCATTGCTACTGAGGTATAGCCGTGCATTCCCGGATAGCATTTTGTTGTTGAGAACTAACGTGCAAAAAAATATACAACCTCAAACAGTGCTGGGTGGCTATTTTTACGATATGCTCTATTCACCAGAGTCCATGAATATTGCAGAAATACAGTGGCTACCCATACTTATACAAACTTTATACATCCAAAAAGAAGAACTCATTAATAAAAAAGCAGATTTAGATTTTTTGTTCAAACGCTTTCCGCAAAGCCATGAACTTGCCTTTACCATAGCATCTATCTATTCATCCTATGATAATCACAAGGCGACAACAATATTGGAAACATATAAAAACCTCAATGATAAGGAGCTTACATTGCTGATTCACTGCTATACTGAAAATAAACAATTTGAAAAAATAGTAACTATCCTTTCTGGTGTCAGGGAACATACATTTTTTTATGATTATATCAATGCCCTCATTGCACTTGGTAAGTATGGTGAAGCAAAGAGCGCTTTGTTTAAAACAATTGCACAGGGTTTTGACACTGAAGCTTATGCGCTATTAGCCACAATAGCTCAATTAGAAGGCTATGACGCCAGCATGTATAGTCAAAAGCATCATGCGATTGTCAATAGTCTTGTTGTGCATCCCGATTATATGAAAGCCACTTTTGATGATTACGTGCAAAATTATTTTTTTAAACAGCTTGCTTATGAAATTATCAATCATACCACAAACAAATTAATGTATTCATGTTATGCAGTGCGGATGGTTCATGATGCACTATATTGTACCATATACGACGCATACCATTGTACTGATATATCCGTATTCAATACCTACCAATTTTCTCCCGACACTGAGAATATTAGTTATACTCTCTATGCATACAATAACGAAGGGAAAATGAAATCATACACCTTTTATCCCGGCAACTATACAATACAACAGAAGATACAGGAATATTTACACGATAGTCACTGTGAATTTTTTGTAATAGCGATATCATTTCGATTGCGAAAAAACATCGATATAATGCATATACAACAAAATTACAAGCAATCACCATTTACGCTGGATATTATCGTTTTATCTCCTGAATCAGATGTAACCATATCGGGAACAATGCGCCTCAATGAAATAACAACCAATGTTAGGTATATTCATCACTATACCTGCAATAGTAATGAATTGTTATCGCCAAACAATAGGGAATTTGTTATCATGGCTATCCAACCACAAGCATTAATTACATGGATAGAAGAACAGAATGCCCTGTTTAAACGCGGCATTGAACTCTTAGACATAAAAGAAATTCAGGGCAACTCAATAGATGAGGCAATACACGAGGTGCTCCAGGAACTACAAACCTATACTATTGCCGATAATGTTTATGGTATCACTTCTATAGTACAATGGACTCTTCTGCATAAAGGAACACAGCTTGATGCTATGCTCTACGCACGATACCTATTAGCTAAAAAAGGTATTATATCCTGCATTGCGCTGGGGGATTCACACAAAAAGATTGTTGCTAAAAAAAATAATCTTTATTTTGATACAGTGTTTCTGTATATACCATTAACCCCTGATAAGGGGATATGGTTAACTTATAAAAACTCATACCCCTCATCAGAAGTACTCAATATATCAAATATTTTACTTATTGTGGGTGGTGAGATTATCAGCAAACAGAGCAACTAAATTTATCGCCCTATCTTCTTTGCCATTAGTTTCTTTTTTCTTTTGAGTCTTCGTTTAGCTCGTTTTCGTTTAATCCTTGGATTATACTGCTTGCTCATAGATTTTCAGGTCTCCTTTAAAAAAATTAATGTAGCCATTATCAGGGAAATACAATTTTTAACAACAAATTTATTTCTTTACTTCGATTGTATATTGTATCATGATAATGAGTCTTTTCTTTATACTATAGCAAAATTTTTAAGCTTGATATACCCATTTTATAGTGACAATTATTGTTTATAATGAGTAATTATTATAGTATTATATTTAACTTGCCCAATTGATAAAAAAAATCGCAATTACTTGCTAAATGCCAGATTACATGAAACAGAAAAACATCATACAATAATGTCAACAGATTTTCTATAGCCCTCTGATGTCACAGTAAGTGGCAAAGGTTTGGACAAATTGGCGGAACAATAATAATATTTCTTCTGGATAAGGTTTTACTCTGTGTAAGTCTTCATCCATTGTGTGATCATTGTTAAATTGCTGTAAATAATAATGGGATACCTGACCAATCTGTTCTTTAATGCTATGTAAATCTTCTAATGTTACAAATTCTGGCACACAGGTAGTGCGCACCTCAAATTGGATATCAAAATCTTTAAGCAAACGAATAGATTCTTTGATACAATTAAACGATAACTTTGTTTTTGTTAAAAGCGAATATTTTTGAGGAGATGTCTTTATATCTATTGCAACATAATCAACAAGATTTTTTATTATAATTTTTTTTAGAATATCAGGCTGGAAACCGTTGGTATCTAATTTTATTTTCATTCCCAGCGATTTAATATTTTCAAGAAATTGCAGTATCCCTTTTGCAATCGTTGGTTCACCACCTGTCAGTACTACCGCTCCAATGAGATGTTTTCTACTTCGTAAAAGATCAATTACTTCTTCATTTGAATAATAGTGTAGGTTACAATCATTATATGCTAATGATGGATTATGACAATAACTACACCGCAAATTACATCCCCCGGTAAAAAGTACTGTACTAATAGCACCCGGATAATCAATGAGTGATGTTTTCTGTATACCCCGAATATTCATGATCTACAACCTTTAATAATTCTTTTGCCATGAATTCCTTTCTTTCATGAAACTCTTCCTGCTTGCCTTTATTCCATTGATTCACAGGTCGGAAATAACCAACAACACGAGAATATACCTCAACAGGTATTTTCTTTTCAGTATTTCTTTGCATCAGAACCCCCTCCGAATATAGTTTTATGTGCCAATATCATTCTGTACTTGAACAAGAATCTCTTTTGCCGCTTTTGTCAATCCTGACCTTTTCAGGAATCCAAATTTGTAACCTTATATCCTTAAATGATCCTGAAACCAGTTAAGAATATTATTCAGGATAACACACTGCACACTATCATTCTGAGAGACGCGCTCCCAGAGAATCTATTCTTCCATAAAACGAAAAGATTCTTCACTTTGTTCAGAATGACAATAGTACTCCATTTTTATCACTTACCATAACTGCAATGCAGCCATCAACAATCCCTTGAAAATAAATATACAGTCAAGCAATACTCATAAATACAATCTATTCAACAACTTATACGTTTACGAGACAATCCGATGGGTTGTCTCTATGGGTTTTGATAATTCTCTATCTTCTATTTCGACTTCTATTCCAAACATCTCAAGCTCTTCTTTTGTATGTGGATAAGGACAATATGTGTGATTCCCAGGTATATATCCATGAACAGGGCAAATACTAAATGTTGGCGTAATGGTAAAATATGGTATGTGATAGTTATAAGCTATTGATTTTACCAGTATTTTTACCATTTCCGGATCATCAATCTTCTCTCCAATAAAACAGTGAACAACGGTACCGCCGGTAAACTTTGCTTGTAACTGATCCTGATGGTCAAGGAGATCAAATATATCGTGAGCATATCCCACCGGTGGATGGATCGAATTTGTATAATATGGTTCATTCTTACCAGAGGTAATAATGTCCGAAAATCTATTTTTATCATGTCGTGCAAACCTATAGCTAACGCCTTCAGCAGGGGTAGCTTCAAGATTATATAAATTGCCTGTCGCATGCTGATACATGACTATTTTACTGCGCATAAAATCCAGCACTTCCCCGGTGAAAGCTTTTCCTTCATCAGTTGTAATGTCCTGCCCTAAAAGGTTTAAACAGGCTTCATTCATACCAACAAGTCCAATTGTTGAAAAATGATTTATCCAGTACTTCTTAAATCGTTTATATACATCACGGAGATAGAATCTGGTATAGGGATAAAGATTGTTAGAAGTAAAGTTTTCTAAGACTTTTCTTTTGATCTCAAGTGAATTGCTTGCTACATCCATCAAATGTGATAAACTTGCAAGGAATTCATCCTTTGATTTAGAAAGGTATCCTAACCTTGGCATATTAATGGTTACCACACCTATACTTCCCGTTAAAGGATTAGCTCCAAAAAGCCCACCACCTCGTTTTCGCAGTTCACGATTATCAAGCCTTAATCGGCAACACATCGAGCGGGCATCATCAGGATCCATATCAGAATTTACAAAGTTTGCAAAGTATGGGATACCATATTTAGCGGTTATCTCCCATAAAAGATGTATGGAAGGATTATCCCAATCAAAATCTTTTGTGATGTTATACGTTGGTATAGGAAATGTAAAAATTCGGTGTCGCGCATCACCCTCAAACATACATTCTGCAAAAGCAGTATTAAATATATCCATCTCTTTCTGAAATTCAGCATAGATTGCATCCATACTTTCTCCACCAATAATGACATGTTCATTGGCAATTGAGCGAGGTACGGTCAGATCCATGGTAACATTGGTAAATGGCGTCTGGAATCCTACACGAGTTGGTATGTTCATATTAAAGATGAATTCCTGGAGACACTGCTTAACACCTGCATAATCCAGATTATCATACCGTATAAATGGCGCAAGGTACGTATCAAAGTTTGCAAATGCCTGTGCACCGGCTGATTCCCCCTGTAATGTATAAAAAAAATTGACTATCTGCCCCAATGCGCTTCGGAAATGTTTTGCCGGCCTGCTTTCAACCTTTCCGGGAACTCCTCCAAAACCAGTTAATAATAAATCTCGCAAGTCCCAGCCTACACAGTAAGCCGACAGCAAACCTAAATCATGAAGATGCAGATCACAATTGGTATGAGCATCGCGTATCTCAGGTGGATAAATACGTTCAAGCCAGTATTTTGCAGTAATTGCAGAAGCAATATGGTTATTTAATCCCTGAAGAGAATAACTCATATTACTATTCTCATTTACCCGCCAATCTGACCTATCAAGATAATCTTCAATGAGCTGGATTCCTTCATTAAGAAGGTCTTTACTTTCTCGTATCTTTCTGTGCTGTTCACGGTAGAGGATATATGCTTTAGCTACCTTAGCATGCCCTTTCTCAATGAGCATCTTTTCAACTAAATCCTGAACATTTTCTACCGTCGGGATATGTTCATCCTTATACAATATGGATAATATATCAACAACTGATTCGGCAATATGTACTGCTGCATTCCTATCGGTACCACCAACTGCTTTTGCTGCTTTAAAGATTGCTTCTGTGATCTTTTCAATATCAAATGGCACTATTCTGCCATCACGTTTCCTTATAAACTGAGGGGTTGTTGTTATTACATCTGACATATAAAGACTCCCAAAAAAGAAATAAACCAACACGATCACTGTATAGCACACAATGCGATGGTTATTATTAGCTTGATAAGATATGTTTTTGTATATTACGTTAGAATAATAAAATAAAAAAGTCAATCATAATTATGTCACGTAACAAAAAAAAATGAAACACTAAACATATATTTATATAAATCACTATAGTATAAATATTACGCAAAAATTTAAATTGTACTTTGAGATGGTATTACCGATAGTTACACTATATTAACTACAAAGAGGTATGAAGTATGGTTATAAATAAAATTCCAGCAATACTGAGCTTAATACTCTTTATGACTATAGAAATAGTATTACCTGGCATGGTTTATTCAGATGACACCACTACCTTTAATACATTACGAATATCTTCTGAAGATATTCCTGCTGGGTTCATGTTTGGGGAAATACCACAGTTTGCAAAAAAGGTATTCCCGGAAAATCCCTGTATTGTTAGCACTGAAGGTATCCAGTTTTTAGCTGGCAAGCTTTATCCTGAGGGCAATCCATATAATATCAAAAACATGTATGTTGCAATAATGTCAGAATCATCACGGCCATTTGGTGATGATATAGTATGTTATGTGCTCATGTTTAAGGATCAAACATCTGCTTCAAGCGAGATAAAAAAAATTCAGGAATTCTATAAATATAATAAGGATAGGATAGTTTTGATAATAAAAGGGCAGATAGCAATTATGTTATTTGCTGATGATATAAATAATTACAAATATATTGCAGAATTAGGTAACAAACTATCAAGCAAGCTTGATTAATAAATATTTCTGGTAATTAACATCTCCTCTAATTCATCAGCTTTTGCAGCAATATAAACAAGCGATTTCATAAACCGCTGAGGGTCGCAATCTTTAAGCAATAAAGAATTACGTAAAATAAGTGTATCATTTAATAATGCCAAAGCGCCATAGTCAAAAGTACTATTGAGTTTTAATGAAAATTTATATAATTCAAAAGATTCATTCTTGATTGTCCCAATTACAGAATAATAATTAATTATTCTATCTCCAGATTCATCTTTATTAAGAGTAATTAATATCTCCTGAGATCGGTTATTTTCAAATTCTATCGTCGTTGTATATGCACCCTCTGAAGTTTTATTGAACTTCATTTTAAATTCTGATGCTATTGCCGCTATAAAACCGTCAAAAAGCTCCATATTCCACCCTTTCACAATAATCAATAATTATGATAACAACTTTTTAACATTGTCATGATGTAACGGTTGATGAACCATAAAAGCGTTTGATGCATTGTCTTCTATAATTTTCTTAATAACTTTTATATCAGGACTATCGTTATCGGCAACTCCTAAAGCACGTGATAGTGTTTGCTTATAGCTTTCAAGTATTTGTGAGTTATTAATTAAACTATTATGTATAGCATTCATTGTTTTTATATCATTGTTAGCAACCGCTTTCTGTAGTTGAGTAATTTCTTGAGATGATCCTGCAACAACATCAGCAGGTGGGATAGCAGGAACATTTGCTGTACCAGGTGATAACCTGTTAAAATAGCTGTCTATGGTAGCAAGTTTAGCAATTATTTCTGTATAACTGGATTCTTTAGAATAAGCTTTTTGTATAAGTTCAAACGAAATGTTAAGAGCCATAGTAACAAGCTTATGAGCTTCCTGGACAACCGTATATGCAGAAATCGTTTTTTGCAACGATACATGATGCTGTACATTATTTACTTGTGCAACAGGCACACCTGTTTTTCTGCCTGTTGATGGGACCATCATTGACGGTACAGGCAAATCATTTGATATCCTCATGTAATCCCCTCCCTGATCACCAGTAAGTGTAGTATATGGAATTAATAATGTCAACAGTAAAATTTTGAAGATCAAAAAAATCAATATTGAAAAATTACAACATGTGTTGTATGTTTGTAAATATAAGAATATATTTATATAATGGATTATACTCTATGAAGAAGATAGTAATTTGTTTAATAATATCTATTCTGTTTTTTGGGGTATCGTGCAAAAAAAATGATGATAACAAAGTACCCATGGAACAGATACAGATCGATGGATCACATGATTTTTCTATCATTTTTAAAGATATTATCGAGAAAGAAAAAAAAGATGCCAGCCGATATAAAAAGGGACCCTTTGATGAATAAGCTCATAATTATTCCTGAAGACAAATTGATTGCATATTGCCTCAATTTGTCACACCCTGCACTGGAATCAGTGGTTATACGCGAATGTGTTGATCCTCTATGTAATGGAGATAATCCCTCACTATACCGCAGGCATTTTTCACTGTTTCATGCTTTATATACCATTAAGACCTGCCCACAATATTTTCACTTAATGGTATATATCCATCCTATGGATATTGTTATACGAAGCTATCCCACAAACAATGCGTGTATTCATTATGATCCCTGGTGCGATGCCTTTTGTAATAGAGAAACAGTTGATGGAATATATTGCTCGTTTCACTATGAATTTTATGAACCATACAATCATAATTGCCTCTATGATCCATTAATGAAATTTTATTGTGATTCATATAATATTAATTATGAATTTTCAGTTGAGCTCAACAAGGTTTACCATGGTTTTAAGAAATATATTGCCAGTCTCAAGGAGGTGGAGAAGGCTTTATTTTTCTTTCAATTTAATGCAATAGATACCTGTAACAGATCATTGTTACAGAAGCGTTACAGGGAACTGGTAAAAAAATACCATCCCGATAGGTATAACGGTGATATGGCGATGATTAAACAGATTAATGAACACTACAGCTTGTTGAAAGAAATCGTTGTAATATAAATATTTCTATTATATATTGACAATGATAATATATATTATTATGGTGTATATTTTTTATTAATTTTTATTTTACCATATATTATTGAATAAATTAAGTCCCTATTATACAATAACTTTTGATTTAATAATTTATAGTAATTAGGAGATAACTAATGAAAAGAAAAATATTACAGATAGTTCCATGTATACTTCTCATTGGTGTAGTTTTCTTTGTTTTTAATAATTTTTCCTGTTCAAATAGCGAACCTTCAGTATTTGGCAATAATAGCAGTTCACCATTGAAGGGGCATCAGGAAACAGCTCGTGCTATTGAGATTCAAGATGCTTTCAGGAAAATCTATGAACTATATAAGGACAGGGTAGTTTTTATTACAACCGAACAGGTGGTTGAGTTGCCTCCAAACCCTTTTTTTGATGATCCCTTTTTCCGCCAATTTTTTGGGATTCCCCAACAAAAATCACGTAAACAAAAACGTTCCGGATTGGGGAGTGGTTTTGTTCTATCAAGCGATGGTTATATCTGTACTAACTACCATGTCATTGCGAATGTTGATTCAGTAAAGGTAAAGGTTAAAAATAAAGAGTACGAAGCTACAATTGTTGGATATGACCAGAGAACAGATTTGGCATTACTGAAAATAAATCCTGGCGATAAGCTTGAACCTGTTTTTTTAGGTGACTCTGATCAAGTAAAGGTTGGAGATTGGGCAATTGCTATTGGAAATCCCTTTGGGTTGGACCGTACATTTACTGTTGGAGTTATTAGTGCTACAAGCCGAAAGGATGTAGATATGATGGGTGGTTCACAGTCGCATATACAGACTGATGCAGCAATTAACCCCGGAAATTCTGGTGGGCCTCTGGTTAATATTAATGGGGAGGTTATAGGCATTAACCGCATGATTTATTCCCAGAGTGGTGGCTATATGGGGATTGGATTTGCAATCCCTATTAATACGGCTAAGTCTATTTTAGAGCAGTTAAAGAAGTATAAAAAAGTTAAAACCGGCTATATTGGCGTACAGATAGTTCCATTGACAGAGGAATATGCAAACGAATTGGGGCTTAAAAATACTGAAGGTGCTCTTGTTGGTGGTATTATGGAAAACAGCCCTGCTGAAAAAGCTGGTATACAACCAGGTGACGTCATTATATCAGTTGATGATAAAAATATCAAATCATATGAAGATCTTATAGAAATTGTTAACAAGACACCTATTGGCAAAACCTTAAAAGTTGGCGTATGGCGTAATAAACAAAAAATCTACTTATTTGTTACGGTAAAAGAAAGGCCTTAGATATTAAAAGCATGCACAGTATGAATAAGTACACACATTATATATTAATAATAGCGGGAATAGTTGCTGTGGGATATATAACCTTTCGCTATATTATCCCGCTATTATTTAAATTAATAAGCTTTATAGTAGGCTTTTTGGCTTATGGAGCAGCAGTTGTTTTAGCTGTAGCGATAGTATTAATAATTATTGGCTATATTGTTCGGATGTACAAAACTCATTCTCAGTAAATAACTTGATACCACTATCCATTTGAATGCTAAACTAAGCTATAGTAATATAATAAATAATTGAGGTCAGAACAACGTGAAAGAGCGTTTGAAAGCCTGCTTAAACAGTTTTAAACAGTTTATAATTAAATACATGCATGACACACGCACATGGTTTTACGGGATTATAGTAGTATCACTCATCGGCGGTTTGCTTTTTGGGTATATTGTTGCTCAGGTACAAAATTGTCTTGGTATAGATAATCTAAAGCGTTTCCAGCCAAGTGTTCCTACTAAACTGTATGATGTTAACGGTGAACTTATTGCCGAACTTTTTCAAGAAAAACGTGATTTAGTATCATTTGAAGAACTTCCAAAAACATTGATAAGGGCGTTTGTTGCAACTGAGGATCAGGACTTCTATACGCATATAGGAATAAGTCCTATGGCAATGACACGGGCAATGGTTAAAAATATTATTTCTCTTAAAATTGCACAGGGCGGCTCAACCATTACCCAGCAATTGGCAAAACGGCTTTTTACGTCAGGCGAAAGAACATTTACCCGTAAAGCATTAGAATTAGTTTTAACATTGCAAATTGAAAAGAAATTCTCCAAAGATGAAATTCTTGAAATGTACTTTAACCAAATTTATTTAGGACACGGATGTTATGGGATTGCATCTGCTGCTGAGCTTTTCTTCAATAAAGAGGTTAGATTTCTTAGCCTTGCCGAAGGAAGCGTTTTAGCTGCATTACCTTCAGCTCCTGGTCGGTACTCCCCATTTATGAATACCCGTAATGCTTATATTAAAAATTGGGATATTTTAAACAGAATGGTTGACTGCGGCTATTTAACTAATGAAAAAGCTAAAGAAGTATATACCTCTTTCTGGCCCATTTTTGTTGATACCATAAAAACTGAATTTCCTACTAAAACCGCATATTCAAAAATCGTGGATAATGCCCCATTTTTTACAGATTATGTACGTCAGATACTTATTTCCCGATATGGCAAGGATGTAGTGTATAATGAAGGATTGCAAGTATATACCACATTAAACTTGAAACGACAACAAGCAGGTGAAAAATATCTTGTGGAAGGTTTAACCAGGCAAAATGAGATATCTGCTCGTGCCAATCAATATCTTTCAGGAGCTGTTGATAGAGGATTATTCTCTGTATACCAGCAATTAGGACTTCTTTTTAATTTACCCAGAATTATCGTCAAAAGTGATACAGAAACAATATTCAAAAAATATATGGTTGATAATCTGTTGAATGAAATGGAGCTTTTAGCGTTATTATGCAATGTTGATGCAATGCATAATGATATTGAAAAATTTATGATAGTAACCAGTGGGATTTCTTCTTCATTAAAAGTTGAAGGGGCTCTTATAGCTATTGAACCTAAAACTGGATATATAACGACAATGGTTGGTGGATCAGAATTTGCTGTGAGCAATCAATATAACAGATCAACTCAGGCTCGCCGTCAGCCTGGATCAGCATTTAAACCATTTGTTTATGGTGCAGGTATTGAGTCAAAATTAATTAATACAGCCATGGCTCTTCCAGATGCACCTATTGTTGATATTGATGCTCAGGGAAGCACCTGGAGCCCGAATAACTATGAAGGCGAATTTATGGGAATGGTTCATTTAAGGAGGGCTCTTGCCGCATCAATCAATGTAATTTCAGTACGGATATATGATATCATAGGTGCAGATACTATCATAGATTTTGCATCACGCGTATTAAAGGTTTCTCCTTCACGCTTCCATCCCGGGCCATCATTAGCTTTAGGAAGTTCAGAATTAACACCATTAGAAATGGCAACAGGATATGCGATTTATGCTAACAGAGGGAGGGATGTCATTCCATTTTCCATTCGTTATATTACCGATAGAGATGGCAACGAAATAGAAAATATTGAAGAAGATGTTGGCAATATCATTGCAGCAAAAGAAGCAGACGGTTCAATTCAGATTATTCCCGAAAATGTAAATTATATAATGACATCATTAATGCAGACTGTTGCCGAAGGAGGTACACCTACTGAGGCTTTGCGCTTAATTGCAAAATTTGACAAAAAATGTGCAGGCAAAACAGGCACTACTCAAAACTGGACAGATGCATGGTTTTGTGGTTTTACTCCTGATATTGCAACAGTTGTTTGGGTTGGATATGATAAACCTTTTATGTCATTGGGACGACATCAGGCTGGTGCAGCAGTAGCAGCGCCCATATGGGGATTTTACATGAAGGAAGTTTACAATGGAATGCCGGATCCTCAATGGCCAGCTCAACCAAAAGATGTTTTTTATGGTGCTACCTGTAAATATTCAGGCTGTGCACCTGGTCCAAATTGTCATGAATTAATCAGTGATTTAATGATACCTGGCGGAACTCCTCGTTGCATTTGTAATGGAATACACTATAATATGAAATCTGTTTTTGAACAATATATGGAAAAAGAAGGTTTAAAAAATGAGGATTAATAGCTATTGTCAAATTTCACAATCAAATAACAAACTCTATTACTAGCCGATAATACTTTCTTAAAAAAAATTTTCTACTTGATTTTATTAAAATTATGTGCTAAAATTATTAATTTATACGTTATAATAAATGTGGGTTAATTTATTTTGAGGGTATCCTATGTTTAAAATAGGTGATAAGATAGTGTATCCTTTACATGGGGTAGGTATCATAAACGCTATCGAAAAAAAGGTAGTATTAAACAAAAGGAATGAATTTTATCTTATAACAATCATCAACAGTGGCATGAAGGTTATGATTCCTACCGCAAAGGCAGAGTCCATAGGGTTGAGGAAGGTTATTCCAAAAAAGGATGTAACAAAAGTATTAAATCTGTTACGCCAAACAGACATTGAGACCGAGGATGACTGGAAAATTCGTTATCAAAACAATGTTGATAAGATTAAAAGTGGATCAATATTTGCAGTGGCTGAGGTTGCCAGGGATCTATATAAACGTGGAAAAGATAAAGAGCTTTCTATAATGGAGCGAAAGCTTTACGAGAATGCTTATCAGCTCATGATACATGAGATAGCTTTAGCAAAGGACATTGATGTTGATGAAGCAGGCAACATTGTATCAGATGCACTTTCCTCATAATTGCTCACTACAGTTTATAATTTTTGTATCAGTCACTTTATTTATAAAATATTTAACTTTATGGATCCATAATGTTTTTTTTATCAAAATTTTATTTTAATATATATAAAGGAGTCAGTATATCCATGATAGCAATTATACGTTTTTTATTTATTATTACTTCAGCTGTTGTTACCGGTTTATATTTTTTCCAAATTTCATTGCAATCAGCCATAATAGCTGCTGTGATTGCATCTGCTATAGCACTTATACTCATTATTGCAATAGAATATATTTCACATACTATCTCAACAAGGATGGTTATTGCAGCGCTGGTTGGCATTTTTATAGGACTCATCTTTGCGCATCTTTTAGTGATAGCATTTAAATCATTACCCCTTACCATGCAACCAAACACGGTAAACATTATAAGTGCCATTATTTACCACATTATAGGATTTGGATCCGTATTATTTTTTATAATAAATTGTGAGGATATTGCAATTTTTGATGCGATAGTTCCTGTAAAACGTGACGAAGCAAGGGATGGCGCATCATATAAAATTCTTGATACCAGCGTCATTATAGATGGTCGTATTTCAGATATCTGTGATACTGGATTTATTGAAGGTATTCTTGTGATTCCCAATTTTGTATTGAATGAATTGCAAATGATAGCTGATTCATCTGATTCTATTAAGCGTAATAGAGGAAGACGAGGTTTAGACATACTCAATAAAATGCAGAAGGATCAGAGAATTTTAGTAAAAATTTCTGATGTTGATTTTCCCGAAGTTTCAGAAGTTGATGCAAAATTGGTCAAATTAGCCAAGCTTATGACTGCAAAAATTATTACCAATGATTTCAATCTAAACAAAGTTGCTGAGTTCCATGGCGTTAAAGTTTTAAATATTAACCAGCTTTCAAACGCCCTCAGGCCAATAGTGCTACCGGGTGAAGAAATGTCTGTTTCATTAATAAAAGAAGGGAAAGACCCCAATCAAGCAATTGGATATCTTGATGACGGGACTATGGTAGTAGTGGAAAATGGGAGATCACGGTTAAATTCAACGGTCGATGTGATAGTTACTTCAGTACTCCAAACAACCGCAGGGAGAATGATCTTTGCAAGAATCAAAGAAGACTAATTATGATGTGGTTGTTCTTTGCGGAAGTCCTCATAAAGAAGGAAATACTGTTGCAATTTTGCAATTACTTTTTAAGGAACTATCGAACATAACAAAAGCAATACATTTTGCCTATGAACTACATGTACATCCATGTATAGACTGTGGATTTTGCCATAATGAATTTGGCTGTATTTTCCACGACGATATGGATATGCTTTACGCTACCATAAAACAAAGTACATTCCTGATTGTTGCATCACCATTGTATTTTTCGCATCTTCCTTCACCTCTAAAAGCAATTATCGACCGCTGCCAGGTTTTCTGGGAATACTATAAGAATAATCCATCACAAACAAAACGACATGCAATGGCTATATTAATTGGTGGAGGGAATTATTATGATATGTTTATGCCGGGAAAAATTACATTACGACATTATTTCAATTCATTGCAGTATCACTATGATGAGGACAACTTCTTATTATTACCAAACATAAATAGCAAAAATGATATAGAAAATGCCGATATTATGAAAAAGGTAGAACAAACAATCCATTATATACATACAGTATTACAAAGATAGTAGTAGTTATGCATTCCCTTTTATAAGGACACTTTGATGGGTTTAGCTTTACTGAAAGTAGATAAATGTTTATTATTAGCAATTTTTTCCCGATAAAACAATGATAATGATTGCTTTTTTTTGGAGGAAATATGAAATTATATATTACTCTAACCTTCCGATGTGATGATAAAAATTTTTTATTATTTATTCAAAAAGTCATCCAAGCAGATTGTACCATTCAAAGCATTAATTATTTATCATCTGAACAAAACTATAAAATATATAAAGCAGAACTTGTTTATACTGATAGAAGATTATTTAAAGAAAAAATATTACAATGGATAACGAAAGAATGCACACTCATAGAATGCAGTGACATTATGAATCAAGGCATAGATGGTGGTCTGCTTAAAGTCTCAAGCAAGATACCATTTGAAACTCCAGATGAATTTGAGGGCAAAGTTCTGGGATATTTTGAGTTGATTAAAGATAATACCATAACAAAAGATACCTATCGATACACAGGTATATCAAAAAATATTGGGATGATTATCCTAAATGAAGAAAAAAATGAATTGCAACCAGATGAAATATATAATTATCTCCTGATCGAACGTGATTCACTCATTATTAGCCATTGCAATAATTATAATCCTCAACCCCTTTTGTTGAAATATAAATCAAAAGAAGATATTATAAAAACACTTTATTCTGTTTCAGGCAATTATGCCTTAATGCGTGTTGCCATTATGAATAACATAGAAGATATATCATTATTCCATCAGATGAGTGAGGTAACACCCCCTATTATTAATAGAGAATTTGATGAGATACCACTTTATATTACTGTAAAAATAATGAATCTATTGAAGTTGCATAACATCAAATTATCAGATTCCGTTGTTGGATTCATTGGTGTAACAACATCTTTACTTCGATGTACTCGATTGTTAAACAGTATTGGGTGTAGCAAAGTATTAGGTTTTGATCCTAATGAAAAAAACCTTTACTATTTTGAAAAGGAAAGCGGTATAGCAACCAGCACTGATAATGTCTTTGAAAATGCAGATATACTTTTGTTTGTATCAGATATTTGTGAAAATATCGATTATTATAAGCTTCAGAAAGGACAATTAGTATTGTCTAATCCAGCCATTCATTTTGATATGTTAATATCTGAAGAAAGAGGTGTTAAAGCAAACGAATATCTTAATATAGAAAACTCATATCTTCTTTTGCCTGGTATTATTGATATGATGTTAATGAATGATATTAAAACCTTAAACGATAATTGTTTAATAAACATTGCAAGAGCTCTGGTTAAAGCAAATATTGATATCGATAATACTGAAAACATATATACCATCAAGGATATTATAAAAAATATACAGTGACCGTTACGGAGATAACAAATACCATTCAATATTTTTATATTTAATCTCAATTATTGCATATTGCTTTTGTTCAAATGTAACATAATTATTTTGTAAATCAGGTATGGGTATAGTTTTTAAAATACTCTTCTCAGGTTTTATTATAACCATTCCGTATTTATCCACAATTATTGCATCTTCTGGTAAAACATCATAAAGCTTGATTTTATTAATAAATCCGATAAGAAAACCTTTATTTCTTTCGTTAGACGTAATAGGATAAACAACACAAAAGTTAAAATTTCCTGACATCACAGGATATTCAGATGGTTCACAGATAGATATATCATTGTAATTGCATTTCATTAAACATTGCTGTAATTGAGGCGATATATCAAATATTCTGCGTCCATAATAATTTTTATTTTGCATCGAGTAAACAACCTGATAGGCATTATTAGTAATTATAAGATCATCATAAAGCTTATGGGTAACATTATTGAGCATTTCGGTAATATGTTCATGTTCCAGTAAGTAATATTTATTCCCACCATTATCCATTATAAGCAGATGAGTCAAATTGGAAATAAGTTCATATTTGATAATAATTTTAGTTGCATTTTGCATATCGCACACATAATGTGAAAAAAAAGATACAACTGGATTGTTATAATTGTTAGTTATTTGCCTATTAGTACAAGACGAAATTAAAGTTATAAGAAGTATAATGGTTGCAACTCTAATATATTGTAAAATATGGCATTGTATTCTAATACTCAAATCTATCATAATCCTTTCATTATTTGTATTTTTTTATTATACTATACATATTTATAATCGGTTTTATCACTGAATCTTACAATAAAAAGGAATCAAGTAAATAGCATATTAATAATTAATAATCTAATAAAATAATATTTGCCAAAATTTATATTCAAATGGTATAATTAAATAATTTATAAACTTATTTAAATAATTCAAAAGGTTCTATTATGAAAAAATTACAATTTATTAGCTTAATACTTTTAATTTCTTTATTTTCATGTACCAGCATAGATGTAGCATATACCAACAAACAGATCATTCAAAAAAGAATGAAGCGTGTTGCAGTTTTACCCTTTGAGATAACCGGAGCTGATTGGGGCAATGAATTTGCCGATGCTATCTCCCATCAATTTTTTAAAAGTGGCAAGGTAGCAACAATTGAAAGAGAAGCAATTGAAAAAATATTGCAGGAGCAGCAATTGCAGGCTTCCGGATTAATTGACGAAAAACAGGCTATAAAATTAGGAAAATTATTTGGTGCTGATGTAATAATAATCGGTCGAGGTACAGCACTCCAGGCATATCGTAAAAATAAATATGAACCTAACTGTATTGATACATTTACTCTCAAAGCTATTAATACTGAAAATGGCGAGATTCTTCTTACAGTGCGTAAGGAACCAGGCATAGCATGGGATTGGCGCTATAGAGCACAATACTGTTGTGGACTTACATTAATCTGGGACACCAATGATATATTAGTTGAAAGTTCACAATATGATGATATAGCAAAGCAACTGGTTAAAAAAATACTACTCATTATGGAAAATGATAAAAATAAATGAAATATTTATTAATAACTTTTTTTTATTCATTGTTTTTTTTATTTATAGCTGTACCATTTTCCAATTTATTTTCATCCGAATTTGATGAATTGGATAAACCCCCCGAAGGGATGCATAAGGATCAGCTTCTTATACTTGGTGCTGTTTCAATTGGCATGCCTTATGGCAATCTTATAACAGCAGAAGAAAAATTCACAAAAAAATCATCGTATCAACTTACACCCGAAACCTCAAAGCTTATCTATCTTTCCCATCTGGCATTTGGAATAACAATTTCTGGTGAATATATGCCTGCAGATTATATAGGTATCCGTTCTAAATTAAGAAGGTCTATAATAATACAAAACACAAATTTTGGTTCTGACTATAAATCATGGAAAAAAACATTATATAGTGATTACTCTATCTATTTAGGTCCCTCTTTTCATATGACATCTCGGAAACCATGGGATATAGCTCTGTCTCCTTTAATTGGTATAGCATTTTCGCAATATAATCCCACTCCTATAGCAAAAGAACTACTGGATGGTTATGACGGCCCACCTTCAGAACAATTTACCAGCTTAACCTATGGTGTTGATTTACTGTTAAGCATATTTTTTAGTGGTGGCCTTGTTATACAACTTGGGGGAGAATGGGTTCGTAATAATATAACATTTTCTTCTACCCCTAATGCAGAAAATCCACAAACTCATCAAATTTTTTATAACAAAAAAAGTGCTGTTATTGATTCTATACTTTTTCATGTTTCTGCTGGATATGCTTTCTATAACTGATAATTGCTCTTTCTTTTTGTTATATAATAGGATGGATACAAAAAGCAGGATATAAATAAGTATAGTTATTTATTAATTCACTATCAGGAATACGATATAGAAAATACTTAAGTACCTAACCTGTTATTAATTACATTTGATAAACACCGTAATACACTTGCAACGTAAATTATTTGTTCGCTACGTTAATAATTCTATTGTAATTTGCCGTTATGATTGTATTTGATGCATCGAATGTATGTGCTTTCCCAATCATTTCTTTAGCTTTTTTGATATCTCCTGATTTAGCATAACACAGTGCTAAATTATTACATATATATGCTGAAGAGGGATAAAGTGCATACGCAGCAGAATAAGCAGTTTGAGCCTGACTTAATTTACCCAGATGCATTAATACATTCCCTAATTCATTATATGCATAATACATCTCAGGATCAATTGCAATAGCTTTTTCTAAATACTCTTTTGCTTGCCAATACGATTGAATCCCTGAAAACGATAATCCTAATATATAATAAGCTATAGCTGATTGTTTTATTTGAATAGCTTTCCTTGCCCATGTAATAGCATCAGTATAACTTTTTTTATCAATATATATAAAAGCAATATCAATAATTGGATCGATGGTATCTTTTTTAATTTCAGCACACCGTTTTAAATGTGCTAAAGCGGATTCATAGTTACCTTTTTTTGCATGAATATGTCCAGCTAAATAACGCAAATTATAATTGAGGGAATTTGGTTCAAAATCTTGTGATACATCAAGATTAGATGCTATCTCAGCTAACGCCGCATCATAATTACCCTGCTCAAATTGCTTTACAGCCTTATCATATTGAGCATATGCCGGTGCAATACTACTAAGTGTTAAAATTATCACAATTAATAATCGCATAGTTATCTGAACCTCCTGCAAACTAATAGAACGTCTATCTATTATAATTCATAGATAGACGTTCTCTACAAACATCATTTTGGAAAACGGATAGCAGCATGAGCTGCAGCTAACCGTGCAATGGGAACTCTAAAAGGTGAACAGCTTACATAATCCAGACCAACCACATGACAAAACTCAACGGAACTTGGATCACCACCATGCTCCCCGCAAATACCTAATTTTAGGTTTGGATTCACTGAACGACCTTTTTCACATGCCATTTTTATTAACTGTCCTACACCATCTCGATCAATAACCCTGAATGGATCATTAGATAATATCTTCTTATCAACATATTCTTTTAAAAATTTTCCAGCATCATCACGGCTAAATCCAAAGGTCATCT
>DAOLVF010000003.1:0-48092 GCA_035420565.1 Spirochaetota bacterium
TCCCTTACACCTGTTTATTCTCATCATTGCACTATACAGTAATTACTATCTTCAACTATCATATTTAAAATTATACAATGACTGCTTTTACTACCTTACTCACAAAGATAAACTATTCATTTCAATTACTATGCTATAGCATCACTATTTCTTGTTCATTTCAGTATTTATAAACAAAAATGTCAATTACGTTATTGTTGAAAATATCCCATTTGTTTTCAAGAAAATTTTTGCTTGCTAATATAGAATGGTTAGCTATCATATTACAATACATAGTTAATTACTCTGAATGTAACCAAAATATGTTTTACTATACTTATTAATACATTTATTACAACAATTATATAATTACTGGAGGGAGTTATGAAAAGATTTTTAAAATGGCTTGCGATAGTTATTGGTGGATTGATTGCACTGGTTATTATTGCCAGTATTGTTTTAATGCTCATCATCAACAAAGATATGATTGCTCAGCAGGCAGAAAAAGTCCTTAACCGTCATGTAACCATTGAATCCATTGATGTCAGTATATTCAGTGTGCTTTCTGGCATTGAGGTGAAAGGCGTTGCTATATCCAATTTCAAAACACCGCAACAACTATCAGCATTAAAGGGAAAACCTGTTGATAAAGCTGATCTTTTTGCAGGGCTTGATTCGTTTACCTTTAAGCTCAAAATCCTTCCATTGTTACAGGGTAAATTTGAGCTAAGAGAACTTTTACTCAGTGGTCCGAAGGTAAATATTGTACGCTATAAAAGCGGTGCATTTAATTTCTCCGATTTAATGAAACCATCTACAAAAGAAGAGAAAAAAGTAGAAGAGGTTAAAAAAGAAGAACCATCAAAACCTTTAACAGCAGATACATTGCCGGTAAGTATTACCATTGGCAGGATTGGCATAGAAAAAGGAACTGTCACCTTTACCGATCAATCATCAGGGCAAAAGGTAATGCTCTATAATTGCAATGCATTGGTGCACAATATAGAAATTGATCCTAAAGATTTAAAGAATAAAAATCAGGTAAAGCTTACCGTAGACATAGGCATCAAGACCATTGGCAAGACAAGTACCGGGAGTGTCGAGTCATTTGATATAGGGCTATCTGCAAAAGGCAACGTAAAACCATTTGATCTTAAAACACGTATCTTAAATCCTGAAATAGCGCTTAAAGCGGGAAGCCCCTATGGTACCATGACAGGATTACAGATATTTGATGCTATAAAGAGCAATGAAACACTGGCAAACTACGCCGGGAAATTTGATTTCCTGGCAAAGGATGTTAAATGGAAAAACGGCTATATTGATATATGGTACAAGGGAGGATTGCTGAAGATCACTAACGGTAAAATAAGCACTGATGATTATGCAGGCAACTTCAAAGCCGACATAAATCTTAACACCAGCACAGTTAATGCCGACATTGATATGATCCTCAACGAGAAGCACAATAAGAGTATCTATAACGGTATAAAAGGCAACGCTTCTAAACTTATCAAGGGTGATGTTGCAAAATATGTAAAACCTGAAAATGTTGCTGATCAAGCCTTCAAATACTTAACCAATAAAGACGGGAAGGTTTACCTTAAATTTGCTGTAACCGGCCCAATGAATAAACCTAAAACAAAACTTGTAGAACCAAAGCTTCCTTCTTTAAATGATATTATTAAAGATATGGCAGGCGATGTTGTTGATGTTGCTAAAGAAAAAGCCGTTAAAAAAGTATCACAAACAGTAGAAAAAACAACCGACAAAGCAAAAGATAAAGCTACAAAGAAACTTAAAAAGTTGTTTTAGATCAAACCTCATCATTACTCCCTCTCCTTTTTTTAAGGAGAGGGCGATAATGAGGGTTCATTATTATTTCCCGGTAAAGTTTGGCTTTCGCTTCTGAGCAAATGCCGTAAAGGCTTCAAATAGATCATCAGAAGGAATGATGTTGGCACTTATTGATGCTACATATTTTAATGCCTCATCAGTAGTTTTACCAATACCAAAGTTTAATACATCCTTTGATGCCTGTACCGCTAATGGTGAATTTTCAGCAATCTCCATAGCCATCTTCTCAGCCCCTGCATACAGTGCCTTTTGATCAGCAAACACTTCATTAATTAACGATATCTCTTTTGCACGCTGTGCGGTAATATATTTTGCGGTATAGGCTAACTCACGTGTAATGCCCTGACCAACAATGTGAGGGAGGCGCTGCAAAACACCAACATCAGCCACAAATCCTACCGCAGCTTCACGAAGGCTAAACTGTGCATCAGCACTTGCCAGCCTGATATCACACGAGGCTATCATATCTAGCCCGGCACCAATGCAGTATCCATGCACTGCGGCAATAACCGGTTTACGGCATTTTTCAATGCATGTCATGGTGTCCTGCATTCTATAAATTTTCTGTAACAGGCTTCGCTTAATCCCTCCTTTCTGGGATGGTTCGGCAAGCTCTTTTATTTCACCAGCCATCTCAATCAAATCAATCCCAACCGTAAAGGATGCCCCTTTAGCAGCTAAGACAATAACTCGTATATCATCATCAGCATCCAGCTCTTTAAACACAGACGGCGACTCCCACCACGCTGCAGGATTCATAGCATTTTTCTTTTCAGGCCTGTTCAAAAAGACCCATGCAACCGGCGGCTTTTTCTCTACTAAATAATATTTGTATTCCATAGTCTATACCCCTATTACAATATTTATGAACATAGTAATCACCATGCATTTATTTATCAATTAAAAATTACACTGTTATGTTTTATTGTGTTCGATAGTTACTATCAACAAATACAGATTATAATTATGAATATGTTTATATTCCTTAAAAAATATTTTTTTGCATTTTTTTATTTACCTATAGATTTTCAATTTTCAAAAAGAAAAATATTCAATGTACTGCTTCTATGAAACGCTATAGTAATGGATTTACAGCAATAAGAACAATGTTTATTCATAAAATTAGCTGCGTTATAAATTTCTCTGAGGAATAATCTACACCAATAATACATCTTTATAATAATGTTCCACAAGAAAGTTCTATAAGGCATGATTATTTGTGAATAAACTTTTTTAAATTCTTAATTTACAAATTGATTACATACAGGAACTTTTGAGTGCCATAGAGGAAAAGAAAGAGTATAAGGGTTCACAATGAATTTTGAATCGATAATCCAGCATTTTGGGTATCTTGCCATAGTCATAGGTATCTTTCTTGAAGGAGGAATGATATGGACAATACTGAAAAACCTCTTATAACAATAAGCTTTAACTTAAATGCTGAAGAAAAAGATCGTATAGAGTCTGTTCTGTCTCCCATTGCAAGGATTATTTATATAAAAGACCTCAACGCTGATGAACGCGCAAAATTGTTGCAAACATCCCATGTTGTGCTGGCATGGGCACCACACAGTGAATTTTCACCAGCTGAAATTACCTTGCTGGAAAAAGTAAAGTTTATGCAACTTTTGTCTGCTGGCGCTGATCATCTTGACTTCAGCCGTCTGCCAGCAAACCTGACAGTGGCAAGCAATGTAGGAGCCTACGCCCAACCAATGGCTGAACACGTTCTTGCTATGGTGCTGGCTTTGAGCAAGAGACTCTATATCCATCATGAAAAGTTAAAGCAAGGAATTTTTGACCAATTTTCGGAAAACAGAGCATTGTCCGGCACCACCGCAGCTATACTGGGTTTTGGCGGGATTGGTAGAGAGGTGGCAAGGCTTTTCAAGCCTTTTAACATGCATATCCTTGCCATTAACCGTAGTGGCAAAAGTCCTGATCCGGCTGAATTTTTAGGTACACCTGATGATATGGGCAAGGTATTACCACTTGCCGACATCATTGTCATCACATTGCCCTTAAACCGTGCAACGCGAGGGCTTATTGGCGAGCGTGAATTTAAACTCATGAAACCAGATTCAATTTTGGTTAACGTAGGCCGCGGGGAAATTATCGACGAAGGAGCATTTTACCATCACCTTAAAAATACTCCAACCTTTATGGCCGGGATTGATGCATGGTGGACTGAACCGTTTCGACACGGTCATTTTGAGATGAAGTATCCCTTCCTTGATCTGCCAAATGTGCTTGGCACACCTCATAATTCAGCACTTGTGCATGGTGCACTTGCTACAGCAGCACAAAAAGCTGCGCAAAACATCAGGCGATTTTTGCTATCAGAAGCCATTACGGGGCTTGTACGCCCTGAAGACTATGAATAGGCAGTCTTGACAGGGAAATATAAACTGGTATAAAGTAATGCAATCACATTTCAGGATTAAAAATCAACCTTGTGTAGTCTGCATCAACCACAGCTGCCTTTATACCAAAAACATTTTTCTATTGCAATAGTATTGATTATACTGTAATATCATATAAATATTGTATTACAGGATAATCCATTATGAATAATACCACTCTTGTATCAGTAACTATCGCCATGATTTTTTCTTGTTCTTCTCTGGCTTATAGCGCTGAGGCTACCTATGACATGCGTAATCTAAAATTTGACACTACAACAACCTATGCCATTAAAGCACAATGGCTATTCTGGTGGAATCAGATCATTGACCCTGTATCTATTGATGACAACAAAGCGCCTCAACCTACCGATATCGTTATGATGCCGCAACACTGGACCGACTACAAGCTCAATGGCACCTTGCTCCCTGCAAAAGGATGTGCAACCTATGCACTGAAGATACTCCTTCCTGATAATGCCATCTATGGGATTTATTTAGACCACATGGTCACAGCGTACCGATTGTACATCAACGGTGTTGAGGTTGCAAATAACGGGAAGGTGTCAAAGAATCTGTCAGCAATGCGTAACGAATGCAGGCACCAGGCAATATATTTTACTCCAAAAAATAAAACTGCATTGTGCGTGCTGCAAATCAGTAACCGGGACTATCGCACCGCTGGTATGTGGCACCCCCTCATTGTTGGTAAAGATAGAGCAATACTTGCGCACTACAACACTAAAGTCATAAGCGATCTTTTTCTGTTTGGCGCAATCCTCATCATTGGTTTATACAACATAGCATTGTTTCTTTTCCGAACCAGGGACAGGGCTCCACTGTGGTTTGGGTTATTTTGTTTAACAGTATGTGCCCGCATTGCAGCTACCGGCAGTACAACCATTGCCAATATATTTCCGGGATTCCCATGGGAGTTGCAGATCAAAATGGAATTGAGTGTATTTTATTTAGGCAGTCTTTTCTTTGGACTTTTTTTCCATGAAATTTATCCCATGGAAATAAAAAAGAAACATCTGCAATTCTTCAACGGCATTTTTATACTGCTGACAGTGCTGGCAATAACCACACCGGTTTCATTTTTTAATAGGTTGGTACCTTATATGCAAATAGCAGTTATGGCAGGACTTTCATATATTCTTGTTTGTCTTATCATTGCAGCATTACGCAAACGTCCGCATATACACTATTTCCTTGCAGGGTTTGTGCTATTTATGGTAACAGCCGTTAATGACATCCTCTATGCAAAAAATATATTGCCAACCATGTATATTCTTCCTGCAGGATTGTTTGTTTTTATATTTACCCAGGCTATTGCTATTGCACGCATCTTTTCATTTTCTTTTTTGCAGGTTGAGCATCTTTCCGCACATCTTAGCGATCTCAACATATCGCTTGAACGCTTTGTTCCGCATGAATTTTTATCATTTTTGCAAAAACAGAGCATCCTTGATGTGCAGCTTGGCGACCAGACGCTCAAAGACATTACCATCCTCTTTGCAGATATTCGTTCGTTTACCACGTTATCCGAAAAAATGTCTCCGGAAGAAACATTCAAATTTTTAAATTCGTACCTTAACCGTATCGGGCCAATTATACGCAGCCATAACGGTTTTATTGATAAATACATAGGGGATGGCATCATGGCGCTTTTCCCGCAATCTCCTCAAGACGCATTGAATGCGGCGATAGCCATGGTAAAACGTATTGCTGAATATAATGACGAGCGTAAAAAATATCAGCTTTCACCCATCAGTATTGGAATAGGTATTCACACCGGCAGCGCTATCTTAGGAATAATTGGCGAAACCATGCGTATTGAAAGTACCGTTATATCCGACACAGTAAACCTATCAAGCCGTATAGAGAGCTTAACAAAACATTTTCGCACCACCATACTTGTTTCAGGTGACGTCTACGAACAGGTAAAAGACATTCCAGAATATAACTTCCGCTACATCAGTAAGGTAATAGTAAAGGGAAAATCCCAACCAACAAAAGTT
Organism: Spirochaetota bacterium; assembly: GCA_035420565.1. Classification (GTDB taxonomy): domain Bacteria; phylum Spirochaetota; class UBA4802; order UBA4802; family UB4802; genus UBA4802. The sequence continues at coordinate 6,260 of DAOLVF010000003.1, forward strand.
TATGAGGTATTATCCATGTATCCGGATGATGCAGTGGCGCTGTTTACATCTACAAAGGAGCAATTCAAGAAGGCTTTAACCCTCTATAACAAAAAACAGTATACTGAAGCGCTTCACATCTTTAAAGAGATTGCATTAAAAAACCCCTGCGACATGATTACAAAAAATTTTATAGAGGACATGGAAGAAAAAAAGGACTAGGAAAACAGTACAGGCAGGGTTTCCCTGCCTGTACTGTTTTCTAAGCTGTTAGCTATAAAAATGCATGTCTATACTATATCCCCGTTGAACGGGTGCGTGTACCTATACCAACATACACAGCATAATCATAGTTGTTATCAATATCACCAACATCTTCAAACTGGTTTTTGGTAAGGTTCCAGCCAAATCGTGCCTGAACATCCAGATAAACAGCCTCGGCGATGGGGGTCATCCAGCCTGCAACAGCGTTGACCCACAGGTCAACCTCTTTGTCAGGTTCATCAACACCTGAAGGTGTATCTGCACTCATCATGTACCGGGCAGAAATTCCAGGACCAATGTATAAGCCGCCGGCAGCTATAAATTTTAATGAAATCATTGGCGAAAGGTAATAAAAAACAAAGTCGCTATCATCATCATTTACCAAACGTGCCCATTCCAGTGAAACTCCCAGCAACCATCCACCTAAGTTCAGGTTATACTCACCTTCTATTGCTATACCATTATTTTCCAAATTATCACCTATGACCGGTAAATTCTTATCAAAATTCACTGTATTCCACTGATAGCCTACACGCAAAAAAGCAACATCATCAGTTAGTTCCTGTGCCAGTAATCCAGTAGTCATACATGCCATGCATAAAGCCATGATACACAACGACAATTTTTTAACCATTGAAAACCTCCTGAAATAATATAATCTTTACTCATCTTTGTTTTATGTATCATAAAACAAAATGTAATAATAGAGATTTCGCATTATAGCAATTAGTATATATGAAAATCAAGCCTTATTTTTATTCATACACCTTTTTTTACCGATACATTGGCCTTACTTATTTATGCTCATGGTATTAATGTTATTTTAGTAAATAGCCTATTTGACATGCTTTTGATGAATGGTCATTGTTGATTAAAAAATTGGTTTTTTAATCTATGGCTTACATCGGGCATATTTTCGTGGCAATCCCCAATAAAATCGGCAGCAATGAACACCTTCTTTAGTATCATATTCAAATAGGTAGCTTCTATTTATCTCGTAAACCAGATAGTTATCGATATCCCCTTCCCTTTCTGCTTCAATCAAGTTATTTAAAAATTGTACAAACTCATCCAGCACATTTTCAACACAAAACGCAATTGCCCTTGCAACACTCATTTTCCATATTTTCTTAACATCCAGTAAATACTCATACTCCTTAAATGCTAAATATAAATGCACCCTCTTCCACGGATTAAGCTTGTTCCTGCTTCTATATGAAATACCTTTAAACGCTTTTGCTGGTGCTTTTTCTTTTTTTGCGGCATAGATAAGAAGGTATACAATACATGAGTGAAGAGGCATATTAAATTTATCTGCTAAACTATAAAGTGTGTTTAAATGTTCATACGAAATACAAGTAGTGGTTTCAAAATCCATGGTACAATCTCCTATATACTATATACTATTATTTTTCTATTTATAATGGTAGACTATAAAATAACATCATATTATTCAACTATATTTTAATACTATATATTTTATTGGTGTATTGATTATTTATGCAATTGCATCAAAAAAAGTACCGGGAATTGTATACTGCATGTTTTTCTGTATAAATGCATTGTTTGTATACAGCGGCTCTTTATTGTCATGTATCTGTGAAAGTAAGCGAGCATGTTCATCCGGGGTTGGTTTTACATACTGTACATTATTTTCTAACCGCCGTGCAATGCCTTTGATTGGGGTAACGCGCGTATCATCATATACAGGCCAAACCATCATCGTTGACTTTGGCTGTGACGAAACCGCCGATGGTAGTGAAAATAGTGATAATCCTTCAGAGATTCTCATAGAGTAACTATCGGCATAACAGTATCAAAAATGAAGCCAATTATTTTATAATGGTTTCTGTTTCATCAACGGTACCGTTAAGGAACCATGTTATAGTTTCTTTGCATAATTTCCTTTAACCCCTTCAACTCTCTGACATGGGCAGGACCATGTACAACTTCATCCATTTTGTTATCAGAAACTATTATTCCATGGGTACCATACAATACTGTTGCCTATTCCATACAATGGGATAAAGTTTGTCTATCACCATGTGCACCTTTCTTCATCAAATTATATACAATATCATCAACCAGCACTGCAATTTTTTTAGTCAATTATACGTTATTATAGTTATTATTAGATTCAACAATATTCCCCAAAAATATGATCATCAATACTGATGTACATCGTTTATTTTATTTGTTTTTATTAATAAGCACCTCATAGTCCCTGCCGGCATTCCAGAAAATATATCCCTGCGTACCGGTATCAGTGCATGCCTGTATCTGCTTCTGTATATAGTCATATCCCCAGCCCGGAGAAAGCATGTTAAACGCCTGCAGGTAAGGGCGCACTGTTGCCTTTGAATACATATATGCCCTGCTAAGACTTTCACGCACTATTGTATAATAACCCTCTGGGGTTATCTTTCCATCAAAAAATTTCCTCCCATAGTGCGACGGATATACCATAGGACAGAGCACATCTATAATGCCTGTCATTGCCTCAATATCCTGCCCCAACCATTGTCCAAACTCATACCATACCGTAAATCCATACACATCTACCGATACAGGCACAGCAAGTGATGCTTTTGCTGTACGCAAAAAATCGGTAATGGCTTCATACTTATATATGCCATTATCCGGTTTAAAGGTAAACACACATCTATTGACCGGACCATCCGTAGGGAAGCGTACGTAGTCAAACTGTATCTCATCAAAGCCTGCATCCTGTGCCTGTTGTGCAATCGCAATAGTATACCTGTGTACAAAATCGCTGTACGGATCAATCCAGTATTCCTTTGGATTTCCCTGCCATGCCTTTTTTGTTGCAGCATCAACAATTGCATACCTATGCTTAAAACCGCTAAATAAACGCTTGTCTTTAAACACCACCATACGCGCTATAGCCTGTATGCCATTGGCGTGACAATAATTGCACAACTCATGTAATGGGAGTGATGTTTGCAAAGCACCTATCATGGCTGCTGTTTCATTGTTTATGCCATACACGTTGCCATAATCATCTTTAATGTCAAACACCAGGGCGTTACAGCCTGAGCGTTTTGCATACCCCACACACTTTTTGATAGTTTGCCATGAGGTTGGCGTAGCGGCATATAATCCTCGAATGGAATCGTTGCTGGTTTTTACTGCTTTTACAAAAATATAATGGGTGCCATCGGTCAATACGGCACAACAAAAGTTTTTTGGCGATAGTTCCTGATAAACAAATGTTCCGTTGTTATTTACAACCAGCCTATCACCATCAACTATCGCCCAGCCATCTTCGTAAAGAGAACATCCATAGTATGGACCGCCATTCCCCGCAAACACCATCTTCCAGCCTGACGCACCGTATGAATACACCTGCGGTGTAAAGCGTGTTGCCGCCCGTACCGGCGAGCCACCGGAAACATGCGCAATTGTTTCATAAAAGCCAATGCTGTCCGAATACATCTTCCTGGGAAAACTGCCGTTTACTGCAACAAATCTGCCTGCCGTATAACGGTATATGCCATTCCACGATGTCCCCACAACAAGCTGACCGCCCTTTGCATAGAGCGCAGTAATGCATGCATTAGCAGGCAGCCCTGTCATTGGTATAACCTCCCAGCGTTTGCCCGCATCACCCGATGTATACAGCGTATATTTTGTTGCGCAGTACAGCCGGGCGGGGTCACAGCCATCAACACAAAATGCTGATATGCTTCGATACTGATTACACGGTGAATGTATGGTGCGTGTATATGCGCTTGCAGGGGTTATATTTTCCCAGTAACTATCGCCACCATTATTTTTAAAAATACCATGCTGCGATGTTGTAAGGTATATGATGTTCCCGTGAACCTGTATATCATTGATGACAATGTTTGCTGGTAATCCTTTACACTTTGCTTCATGATAATATAAAAAGCCATTGTTTTGTACCAGCAATGGCTTCCATGAGGCATATACCGTTGAAGAAAAAACAAGAATAAGGCTAAGCGCTAAACTTTTCATGGAACATGCTCTCGTTCATGATGATATAGGTGTATCCTTGCTCGGTTAAAAAAAGCTGGCGATTATGAGCAAAATGTTCCTCAACCGTATGAGCGGTAATGATTGAATAAAAGTAAGCGGTATTATCACCTGGCTTTGGGCGCAAAATCCTCCCCAGCCGTTGTGCCTCTTCCTGCCTTGAACCAAATGTGCCTGACACCTGAATGGCAACGTTTGCATCCGGCAGGTCAATAGAAAAATTTGCAACCTTTGATACAATGAGCCGTGTAATAGTACCACCTTTAAATTGTTTGTAGAGCTCTTCGCGCTCCTTTACCGGTGTACTTCCGGTTATGATAGGATAGTTAAAACGCTCCTTGATTATTTGCAACTGATCAATATATTGTCCAATAATCAATACCCTGTCATTGGGATGTGCATTGAGGAGCCTTTCAATGTAGTATAGTTTTTTTTCGTTTTCTGATGCTATTCTAAACTTTTGCCTGTCGCCTGCCACGGTGTATTGATAGCGTATGCTTTCCGGCAGTTCAATGCGTATCTCAGAACAGATTGCCTTTGCAATCCAGTTGCATTCTTCCAGCATCTTCCATGGCATATCAAATTTTTTTGGTCCAATGAGGCTAAATACATCTGTTTCAAGTCCATCCTCACGCACCAGTGTTGCAGTAAGCCCTAACCTGCGTTTTGATTGAATCTCGGCAGTCATTCTGAACACTGGAGCTGGCAGTAGATGCACCTCATCGTATATAATAAGCCCCCAGTTGTTTTCGGTAAACAGTTTAAAATGTTTAAATTCATCTTCTTTTTTTCGACGGTAGGTTAATATGTTATAGGTGGCAATAGTTACCGGTTTTATATCCTTAACATCACCGGAATACTCACCAATCATGTCAGTTGACAGCGTTGTCTTATCCAGCAGTTCATCAATCCACTGACGCAATGCAACGGTGTTGGTTACCAGGATAAGTGTTTTTGTTTGATAGATATGCATGATGCCCATCCCAACAATGGTTTTCCCCGCACCACAGGGAAGCACAACAACACCACTCCCCCCTTCATCACTGCCATGCCTATAAAAGCTGTTTATTGCGTTTTGTTGATAATCACGGATAACAAACGGACTACCACTTTGCGTAACCGTTCGCAATGCAAATGGACAGGGGTCGCCATCAATATAGCCGGCTTTATCCTCAACAGGAAATCCTATTTTTATAAGAGCCTGTTTTATATGTCCACGACTGTATGGTTTTATTACCAGTTCATAGTCGGACAGTTGACTATCAATAAACTTTTGTATGGATTTATGGGTAACTATCTCACGAATGATATGAGCATCGTTACTTTGCAATATACAATTTTCATTGTGTTTTATTAATGTCAAAAGTCCATAGCGCTGCATCTGTTCTTTAATGGTGGTGACAACAATTGATGGCACATCATACCGTGAATACTGCGCAATGCGCTCAAGTATTTCTTTTGTAGTTAATCCCGACGATGCTGCATTCCACAGGGATAATGGTGTGATCCTGTATGTATGTATATGTTCAGGACTTTTTTCAAGTTCAGCAAAAGGAAGAATAGCATCCCGCACCTCTTCATATAGTGGATTGTCTACTTCCAGAAGCAGAGTATTATCACTCTGAACGATAAGTGGTTTTATCATATCCGTTAAATTTTTGGTTTACTATTTTTTCTAAAATTGTGAGTTCTTTAGCAAGTCTGTGTTTTATTATAGCACTTAGAAATGGCTGAACAATAAAATACCGTAAAGGGAGTACTATAGCACAATCTGCTGTTACACTGGTTTTATTGTCAGATTGTTCAAATGTATAGGTATAACTATATTCCTTAATAGCCCCTTTTAACTTTTTTAGCTCACAGTATTTAAAAGGTATCGCAGTATAGGTAAGCCTCATTGGAAATTTATTTACAATAAAACGAATATCAACATCAATAAGCTGTAATCCTTCTTCGTCACGAGCTATGCGATAGTTCCTGAAAGCGGGTTTTAACCGTGCCAATTTATTGATATGATCTATCGCTGAATAAACCTCATCAATGGGGAATGAAAATGTTCTGGAAATGGTTACTTTTATCATGATACATCTCTTTTACCAAAAACTGCACCATGTATTCTGCATCCTATGAAAAATTTGTCAAATACTTAATTGTGCTGTTTCAAACCACAAAACAATACTATCTCCCGCGAAAATAGAATTATACACCCCCTGTCATGATAGATCCTGAATCGGAATTCAGGACGACACCCTGCATGCCTGTCATTTTGAGGGACGCAGTCCCGAAGAACCTATTTATTCATAAAACAACGAGATTCTGAGCTTGGCCCAAAATCAAAATAATTAGATACTGAATCAGCCGTTCAGGATAACTGTCAACATCCACATTTCCATCCTTCATGGATTGACTGATGCTAAAACCGGATGAGACTGGTCATCCCTGGTGATGAATGTTATCTTAAACCTTCTCTTTTTTTGCCAATATGCTTATTATTTTCTTTTCATCATATTTCATAAACAATAACAACCCGGCAATACAAAAGAAACATGCTGCAATACAGGTTAACCGTACTCCTATATCATTCTCTGGTGTCTTACCCAACAGTATTAATGAAGGGAACACCAGAGCTGCTATCATCTGTCCCATTTTTGACATAAACGTTCTGGCTCCAAAAAATATCCCGGCTTTAAAATTACCTTTTTCTATTCCATCTGCTTCAGCAATATCAGCAATAATTGCATTGGGCAATATCCCAAAGATTGCCAGCGGTAATGATGTAATGATAATAACTATCAATCCCTGGATATTTTTATCAAAGGGAAACCATCCCAGCATTGAGGCAATAACATATCCCATGGAAAAAAGAATAAATGCAATTATCATAAGCTTTTTTTTACCAATCTTTTGGGCAATTACATTGACCGGTACGTAAAATATAAAACTTAAAGCAAAAAGAATAATCATATACTGTGAATATACTGCTTTATCCATTTGTAAAAGCACTGTTACGTAGTATACAAGTCCAGTAGTAATAAATGTTAACGCTACCCAATATGCTAAATCAGAAATGGTGAAGAACAAAAAGTTTTTATTTTTAAAAGCTGAACGTAATGCTTCAAACGTTCCCTCAGTTGAAACATTTGATTCACAATACCTGCGTTCATCAATAAATAATACTGGCAGATACATGAGGATTAGTGATATTCCACCAAATATAACCATCACTGTCTGGAAGGCTCGGTGAGAACTATATCCATAGCTTTTTTCAAACATTGATTGCAGCGCCACAGCCTGTGAACCTATTGCAAATCCTATAGCCCATGTAATTGAAATGAGCGTACTTAAAAAAAGCCGTTCACGGGGATTATGGCCCAACTCAGATAACCATGCAAAAAATGGTGTTACATACATTGTCATGAACAAGTAAAAAAGTGTCACCACAACAAAAAGCCATACCGCGTTCCATGGTGACATACCATTAACCGGAGGGGTAAATGCCAATATACTCAAAAGAGCAAAAGGGAGTCCACCAATTGCCAAAAATTTTCTGCGCCTTCCAAACCTTGATTTTGACCTGTCCGACATTGTTGCAATAATAGGATCAGTAATAGCATCCCACAGCCTGCCAAACGCATAGATCAATCCAATAATAGTCAAAACACCTATAACATACCCCTGATAAATGTAGGGCTGGAAAATTGCATTATTACTTTCCTCTGGTGGCAGGTAAAAATATACCAGAAGGTTCCCAACACTAAATGAAGCAAGTGACCATCCCAGCTGGCCTAATGCATAGATAATCTTTTTCCATAATGGAAGTGTTTCAACAGTACGTTGCATGATACCACCTCACACTGCTTATTATATCGATATCGACATTATTATGATATATATACTAAATTGCAATTATTTTTTCTCATAGCACCCACCACATTTAAAACTGTGATTTCCATTTTAACTGGTGGTAGCTTTTGAAACAATTGTTTGTTTTTGTAAAACCATACGCGCATCAACAGCAATACAACCTTCACCTTTGGGATACACCATAACAGGGTTGCATTCAATATCAGCAATTTCATCAATAGCTGAAATAGCATAGCTCAAGGTCATAATCACTTCACTTAATGCTTCTGCATCAAGAGGTTCTTTACCTCTGAAGCCATCAAACAACTGTGCAGATTTCAACTGCTGTATCATATCCCATGCTTCAACTTTTGTAACCGGGGCTAACCGTATAGCTATATCTTTAAAAAGTTCAACATATATCCCCCCTAATCCAACCATTACAATGGGACCAAAGACTGCATCCTTTTGTGCTCCTACAATAAACTCAACGCCTGCTTTTGCCATTGTATGCACATATATGCCTTTAAATACTGCATTGGGGTTATAATCATACAGTGACTGTTTCATATCTATAAAAGCATCTTCCAACTGTTCAACATCCATTATATTGAGCCTGACTCCATCAACCTCCGTTTTATGCGTTGCATCAGGTGATACAATTTTTGCCACAACCGGAAATTGGAATTCTTTTTCATAAATCTCATCAACTGTTGTAATAAGTGCACCATTGACAATGGGTAATCCAATTGATTCACAAAAACTAATTGATTCATGCAACAACGGATTTTTATTGTTGCACAATACATCATTGAGCACGGCAAAATCTTGTTTAACCTTCTCCATTTTTCTATAGTCAATTTCACCTCTATTATTTCGCATTTGTTTTTTTTGATAATACTCTGCTGATATTGCAAGTGCATGTGCAGCACTGTATGGTGTGTTGAATATTGGCATGGGGTGATTCATGTTTATATCCAGCATTTCCTGTGCATCAGATATCATGGCAATCATGACTGGTTTATTATATTGTTTGATAAGCCGTTCTACGGTATCTAAAAATGTCCGTGACATAGTAGCTTCATATTCGGATTGATAGAGGTGGTTAAACAGTATACCATCAACATTATCCAGCTTAATAGTTTCTTCAACTATTCTGCCAAATATGGTATAATCAAAAATTTCTCCAAGATCCAGCGGATTCTGATGCGCTATGATACGTGTGTTATAAATGGTGCGTATTATATCAATATATGATTGCGGGAATGAAACCAGGTTGAAATTATATTTTGCACACGCATCTGCCGAGATAACGGCATGTCCTCCTGATCGGGACAACACGGCAACATTTCGTCCTTTCATTAGTGGAAGCTGCATCGCTTTGACAGCTTTAATCATCTCTTCTTCATCTTCTGCTCGTATCACTCCGCTCTGTGCAAAGGCTGCATCAACGATTGCATCACTGGCAGATAGTGCTGTTGTGTGCGATTGAGCAATCTTAGCACTGATAGGCGACCTGTTGGATTTATGTACAATAATGGGTTTTTCGGATAAACGGGCAATTTCAAAAAATTCCTTCCCTCTATTAAATCCTTCAAGATAGCATAATATTATTCTGGTCGCTTCATCCTCATTTACTAAATAGTTTAAAAAATCAACTTCATCAAGCATTAACTTATTACCAATACTAATAAATTTATTCATAAATATATGATTTTCAGGGAGAGCGTGTAAATAAGTGTTCCCAATGCCCCCACTTTGTGAAATCAGTGATACCTGTCCTGCCTCCGGGATGTTCTGGATAAATGCAAATGGCATAATTACCTTTTCTTCAAAATTTATTATTCCTATACAATTGGGACCTATAATCTGGATTCCATATTTTTTTGCAATTCCAAGTATTTGTTCCTCCATACTTTGCTCTTGTTCAGAATATTCACTAAACCCTCCTGATTCAATAACAACATGGCAAATCCCCTTTTTACCACATTTTTCTAACTGTTCAGGAACAGTTTTAGCGGGGGTTATAATAATTGCAACATCCGGGGTTGTTGGCAAATCTAAAATGTCTTTATATACTATTACCCCCTCTATTTCTCCTTCATGGGTGCTTACCCCATACAGTATTCCTTTATATCCCTGCCGTATATTGTTTAGAAGTATTATCTTTCCTAAATTTATTTTTGTTAATGAAACACCAACTACAACCATGCTCTCGGGGTAAAAAAATGTTTTCATGTCAACCTCATATAATTATCATACAATATTACATCTTTAACGATATGTTATAGCTATATTTTAATAGTCAAGTAATTTTACTTTTATTATTTTATTTTAATGGTATTGCTATTGACGTTTTACCAGGCTTACCATTATGATAAGTAATGATTGAAGTCTTTTTTACGAGATTTTGCAGGAATGAACATTAAAGTTTTACATGTCTACTGTTATTTTTTAAGGGGGTCTTTACTATTATCATAACACATACATCTACAATAACACATCAATTAACATGTCCAGATGATCCATAAGTTCTCTTGTAATGAGGAAGTTCTTCCTTACATGTTCTTTTCCATTTTTCCCCATACTGATTCTAAGCTCTTCATTTTTAAGAATCTCAATTACTTTTTTGGCACATCCATCAATATCATAGGGATCAACAAGGAATCCGTTTTCACCATCAATAATCAGGACATTTTCAAACCCTACTAATGTCCCATCCTATCCATATATATTATATATTCAATTTTCGGAGGATGAATTCTTTATAAAATCGATATATGCTTTTAATCCGGTTGAAAGCCCTCCCACACTTTCTTTAATAATCAACCTGCCATTTTTTTCAGAAACTGTAACAGGCAACCTGTTTGAAATAATTACTAAACGCATACTCACCTACTTATCTATTTATTAATTATACAATAATCCATACGGCTACATCTTGCTTTTTGTTACATAAATAAGACTTGTTGGATAGGCAAATTCAATGTTATGTTTTTCAAATTCATCCTTTATCTTAAGATTGATTTCCTGTTGTATGTCCATATATACATTGTAATCATTGCTGTTCACATAGTATACAATCTCAAAATTTAAACTAAAATCACCATACGAAAAAAAATGTGCTCTATCAAAGGTTGTACCATCAATATTCTGGATAATCTCTTTTATAATCTCTGGGATTAACGTTAAATCTTCAAGCCCTGTCTCATACACAACACCAATGGTAAAAACAACCCTTCTTCTATTCATTCTTTTATAATTGCGAACACGAGCATTGGCAAGGTTGGTATTAGAAATAATTATTTGTTCACCGCCTATACCCCGTATCTTTGACGACTTGATACCTATTTTTTCTACTGTACCCATGAAATCTTTATCAATAATGATAAAATCTTCAATTTCAAAAGGACGATCAAAGAGCATAACAAAATATGCAAATAGATCTCCCAGTATATTTTGAGCAGCCAATGCAACAGCCAACCCGCCTATGCCAAGCCCGGCAATCAGCGGGGTAAGTTTAATCCCTAAATTTTCTAATAAAATAAAGATTGCAAACGACCATACAAGAATCTGTATCAACGGATTCAATGCTCTTAATGCTTTTTGTTTTGTTACATTGCCTTCTTTTTGTATTATAGCGGAAATAAAAATTTTAATCCCATTGAGAACAAACATCACACCAAATATAGTCATCAGTATTAATACAATAACATCCAATGTCTTCTTTAAAGAAGGATGTAATGTTAATTGTATAATACTGACATAGAATGAACATATATATATCAAGGGGATAAATTTTTTTTCAAATGCTTCAACAGCAATATCATCCAATTCTGTTGTTGTTTTCCGTGCCCATGATTTTAATAATCTTATAATTATTGTTTTGAAAATATAAATAGCTATAATCCCAACAATAAAAATTAACAAACTTACACAATACTCTTTCACTGTATTGTTAAATAGCCTTATATTGAGCAACCTTTCAAGCATAGCTATATCCTCACATTATCATGTAATCAAAGGTAATAGTTATTGTATGAAATGAGAAGAATTTATTGCAAAAAAATTATTCAAGCAGATATGTTCATCTGTGAATTATACATATAGTATAATTATTATAATACTTTTATTCAATATTCATGACTTCGTTTTATTATAAACCATATTGAATATCTATAATAAATTTATACTTTGTCAAACTTTTTTCATGTTTTATGTTGTGATACATAATTACAAGGTCAACAGATATGGCACTCCTTTCAAACTTCATCTATCCATTTTTGCATATTTCAAGTAACTATCGCACCTCGCTATTGCCTTATATGTTTTGTAATCTTTGAACCATGGTCATGAAACGTATGTAACCATTGATTACAGCCTCTTATGTTTTATTGCAAAAAATATTGTACTTGATTTCTATGTAAAGATTCGTAATTAAATCTAATACTATAACTATTTCAATTTACAAAACTTTTAATGCAGGGTAAAATTATGAAAAAACTATCTCCTAAAAGTCAAAAATGGTTAAAAGCTTTCCATATACTATGTGTTTCATTATGGGTTGGCGGTGCAATCACAGTATCAGGTAAGCAATTTTTTATACAGGCAAAAACTGATGGTGAACTATATGGTATTGTATCTACAATGGATTATGTTGATCTTTTTATTATCATTCCTGGCGCACTTGGTTGTTTTGTAACAGGACTTATGTACTCAACATTAACACCATGGGGGTGGTTTAAATACAGATGGATTATTGTTAAATGGATAATATGTTTATATGGTATTATTTTTGGTACTTATTTTCTTGGTCCATGGTTAGGCAAACTTGTTCATATAGCACAAACACAGGGGCTTGCCAGTTATGACAACCCACAATTCAACAGCACGGTTATCTTGTTGATGATTTTTGGTACTTTTCAGGCCGCTACATTAATAGTTGCCTGCTTTATATCAAGCCTTAAACCATGGGGAAAAAGGTGAGCAGTTTATGGCAACCATTACTGAATACATTACCATAGCAACAAAAGGTCAGGGTGATATCATTGATATAACAATGGATGCGCAAGCGATAGTTACTAATAATACTATTAACAATGGGCTATTATGCCTTTTTGTGCCAGGTTCCACTGCTGCTATCACCACCATTGAATACGAACCAGGCTTACAGAAAGATATAAATATTTTTCTTGAGACAATCATTCCACGCAACGCTCATTATAACCATCACGATACATGGCATGATGATAATGGTTCTTCGCACCTCAGAGCTGCAATGATAGGTGCTTCAATCACTGTCCCAATAGTTCAGGGTAAGCTTACACTGGGGACATGGCAGCAGATAGTACTCATAGAATGCGATACCCGAAAAAGGGATAGGAAGATAGTAGCTCAGATTGTATATTCATAGATTTCAACATCATAATATTATTGTTAGTATGAAGTTTTAACACCACCGGTTGGGCGTAATGTTCTGGAAACTATCCGACAAATCCATGCTTTCCAATTGGTCCGTGAATCTAAAGGAACTCAAGCAACACCTTCAGGATGGCGTCCGGGCAAAGACACGTTAAAACCAGCTCCCGATCTGGTAGGTAAGGTGTGGGAAGTTTGGTCTGTTGATAAAGCTTTTGACTAAAATTTTTAAAAAATACTTGATTTTTTTTAATATTATATTACAATATTATTAAGTTATGTGTACATTATAATTCGACTATCAAACATTTAATAATTATGAGCTATACAGCATATTGCTTTCATCCACATTATTTAAACCATACAACAGGGGATTCTCACCCTGAATCCCCTAAACGCCTTGAACAATTAGATAAATATATCCGTAATAATAACAATTATTCATCATTGCTGTATGTCCAGCCACGAAAAGCAGACCCAAAAGTGTTAACGTATGCTCATGATATTAATTATATTCAATCAATAGCCAATGCAAAACCCAATGGAATAACCTGTATTGATGGATACGATACAGTAATATGCGACGAAACGTATGATGTATCATTGTGGGCAGTGGGCGGCATTTTAGAAGTATGCGACTATATTATGTCAGGTGAAGCTCACAATGGATTTTGTGCCATACGCCCTCCCGGTCATCATGCTGAGATAGCTCAGGCTATGGGTTTTTGCATATTTAACAATGTAGCAATAGCTGCTCGTTATTTACAATATACATACAATATCCGAAAAATTGCTATTATTGATTGGGATGCACATCACGGCAACGGTACACAGCATATTTTTGAAGCCGATCCTTCTGTTTTTTACATCAGCCTCCATCAATTCCCTTTTTATCCCGGGACCGGTAGTGTTGATGAAATTGGCATTGGACCTGGATATGGATATACTCTTAATATACCAATGAATCCGGGAAGCAATGATAAAACCTATAAAAGTGCATTCACTGAAATCATAATCCCTGCACTTGACCATTTTCAACCAGAGTTTATATTAATATCAGCCGGTTTTGATGCCCATAAAAGCGATCCATTATCCTCATTAAATTTATCAAGTAGTGCATACTACATGTTCACACGCATGCTGTTAGATATTGCACACAAATATTCCAATAAAAGAGTGATTGTAGTGCTTGAAGGTGGTTATGAAATCAATTCAATGGTAGAAAGTGTTGACTTTGTGCTGAAAGCACTGATGGAATAATCATCGAAAATTATATTCGATATAATTGTTAGTAATATAAGCTCTGTTTACAAAATTGCCATCCAGCGGCTTTGATATTTGAAAAAAATGGTGCAAGAGGTGTGTTGCATCATCTGCACCCAGCACCTCAGGTTGTATAATCTGATCATCAAATTTACCTTTAATTGCATAGACACGTATCCTGGTAATTTTTCCCCCAGGTGCAATATATAAAGCGCATGCAATGGTATCATTGATTCCTTCATGCATCGATCCAAATAAAAAATTCCCCAATGAATAAATAATGGGCTTGTTTTTATATATTTCAATACCCTGATAAACATGCGGATGATGACCAACAATAACATCTGCTCCAGCATCTATAAGCGCATGGGCTATTCCAATCTGTTTTGAAGAAGGATAGTAAAAATATTCATTACCCCAGTGCAGATTGATAACAATGAAATCTGCAAAACGATACCGTTGAATATCCTGAATAGCCTTTGATAATTCAAAAAAATTTACACCGGGGTTATCCCTGGCAATCATGTCTTTTGAACAGATTTGCGTATAGCATATAATAACCATCTGCATGGTACCCAATTTACAAAATATTGGCTGAGAAGCTGTTGTTTCATTAATACCTGCTCCTGCATACAATATGTTACAGGAAGAAAGAGCAACAAGTGTGTCGGTTAATCCACCAACGCCATAATCCAATATATGATTATTTGCTATGGTTACAGCGTGTATGCCTGCTTTATGTAATAGGGGGGCAATATCCATCGTTGTTTTAAAGATATACTTCTTATCAAAGGAACTATCGCCAAAACTATTATTGGTCAAAGGTGTTTCCAGATTTGCCATGACAAAGTCAAATGAATGTAAAAAGCTTTGTATGTTTTGCAGGGGATAATCCACACCCTTTTTGCTCATGGTATCTTTAACTGCCCATTCAAACATCATATCACCAACAAAAAGAACACTGCTTTCAGAAGGTAATCCAGAATATTGCTCTGGCAGGCGATGCTCGGGAGCTGAGCAGCATAATCCAACATTCAACAATAGTACTATAATCAATCCAATTCTTTGCACTGTCATTAATGCCCTTTCTGGATATACGGATACAGATAAAGCTCACCAGCTATAAAATCTTTTATATTGGGCAAGTCTTCAACATCCTGCATCTGCGATGTAATAAGCGATTCTGGATACGAGCATTGAAACTCCTTTATTGATATATGGAAGTGACGTGCCTGGATTAATAATTGTAAAAAAGCAGTATCAGGAAATTCTGTTATTTCAAAACTATCGCAATGCTTCATGGCAATCCCTTTAACAGGTGACAGGGGATCAACGATATGCAATCCTGTTCCATTATTCAGGCAGGTAACAATTTCCCCATAAAACCCTTCAGGGGCACTGCATGAGGAGGGTAGTCTGTTCCCTGTAAGAATATCTGATGTTTCAAAATGCTGGACATACGTTGCTATTGCCTGCCAGCCGGTAAACGCTTCAACAGGCATTATAAATAGGTAGTGTAATGAAAAATCCCGTGCATACGATAGTGCACTGACCAGTGCTCCTCCATATCCTAACGGTTCTTCATGAATGACAAAATGTATTCCGGTATCAGCAAGTTCAGATGCAGATTCAATCTCCACACCATCATTGATGATAAGCGGCATCATGTTGGGGAATGGACATTCCTGTATATTGTCCAGATTTGTTTGTATTTCATTAGTATTACGGGCAACAAAAGCTGCTAATATATCACTCATGTGGTAACATCCTGTTTAAATTTCCTGATGAAAAACCTTCACAATCAACCGTTACGTATAAAAAACCAAGCTCCTTTATAAATGCAACAACTTTATTACGGAGGGTTGCATCCATAAAATATGCAATCTCTTCTTCTGGTATCTCAATACGTGCAATGGGATAATGATACCGCACCCGTACCGCTGTAAATCCCAACATGGCAATAAAAGTTTCTGCTTTTGCAATACTATCAAGCATAATATTTGTTATGCTGGTATGGTACGGTATGCGCGTGGCTAAACATGAGTTGGAAAATTGTTTGTGCGGTATCTGTATATCTGCCAGAGCACTATAAATATCATCTTTTGTTATGCCAGCCTCAACAAACGGCGATAGTATCCCTAATTCTGCCAGCGCCTTTTTTCCGGGCCTATAATCGTTACTATCAGAAGCATTGCTTGCATCAATGACATTTATAAAACCATTAGCGTGTGCATACGCAACCATATTCTTAAAAATTTCATGTTTACAGTGGTAGCACCGCATTTCAGTATTTGCTATAATCTGGCTATTGTTCATTACCGATACTGTAATTTCGTGATAGGGGATACGATGGTGCTGTGCAAAATAACGGGCATATTCTGTTTCACCCGGAATGGTAAATTCGCTGATGCAATGCACAGCACAAAAATCAAGATTCCAGCGCATGGATATTGCAACAAGTAACGTTGAATCATTACCTCCTGAATATGCCACGATATACGGCTGGAGTTTTTTCAGTATTTGATGTACTTGTTCAATCTTTTTTTCATCCATACGGTAACCATTATACCACAAATACCTTTTAGTGCAACTACTCTATAGAATCAATTTATCTAAAACCATGCAGTTGCACCAAATTCACCTTTAGCATTTTTTATGTGCGATAGTTCCGATAATAACCTCAATGACAGCTGACATAACTTGCTGCGATAGCCAACCCGCATAGCCAGATAAACGGCTGTACTGGAGCAAACCTCGGTGAGTATATTGCTGTTTGCTAAAGGAAGCATTGCACAGTACACCTTCCTCCCATTACTGTTTACATAGACAACACTCATCGCCTGCTGTAAAGAACCCCACTGTATAGTATAGCCTGATCGCATATACCATGCTGATTCCTCTCCCGTGTATAGCCCGTATTTCATATTCAGTGATACTTTTTTGGCAACCATCCATTCCATTCCTGTTTGATATCGCGAATCCCGCTGCTCTGCACCAGCTTTGTAAAATGTCATAAAGCGATAATCCGTTTGTATCTTAAAGGCGTTTATGGTAAACTGAGTTCGTATACAATGGAGCCGTTTATGAGGATATTCAGCATAATAGGTTGATGGTACAAGATAGTTCTGGTCCATGTATGTCCATGAAAGCAACATCCACCTGATTGGTTTTATCTGAGCTGAATAATAATAAATATCACGCGGCGCATTACCGCCAAATGAACTGCTGAATGGAGCATAAAAATATCGTTCTGTTTTTTGTATTATGCTGCACAATTGTATCCCTTTCTTTTTAACGGTAACCCCATACAGGTGAGCATTGTTGTATTGTGATGTTGAAGTGCTATTGCCTTTTACATCCTTTTGTGAGATAGCCCACTCAGTAAATACAGTTAGTATGTTATCTTGATATCTTCCATAGAGGCTATACCCTCCAAACGACTGTATTGCTGTTGCATTCTCATTATCTTTATCAAATACTATTTTTGTATTCTCATGATATAATCCGGTATGGTAATAGCATCCCTGCAAAACAACATATTCAAAGGGCTGCAACGTTACATTAGCAAAATAGGTTATAATGTTAACTGGTTCGGAATATAATCCATCCCTGCTGTCATGCGAAAGCAAACCACCAATACTATAGGGATACAGCTTACCCTCAACATCATCAGATCGCATAAATCTCTCCTGCAATGATGCTCCAATACGCAATCGTACCTGCGGTTTGTTTAATCTATCATAGAGCGATGCAACTATCCCATGCATCGCGTAGTCAGGATTTCCGCTTTTACATAGTGATATTCCCGTTTCGCTGCTCCGTACAGGGAATGAGTATGGATCGGGATTATAAACAGCAGGCTTACCCAGCAATAGCCCTGATGCATTATGGATAAAATAATATCCAGCTACTATCGCCGCATATTCCCCTGTATTGCTAAAAGCCCAGGTTGCCGTTGTTTTGCCATTATTTGTTTTTATCAATGTTGCATAAACCTTTGCATAATCTGTTGTGACACTTATTGAGGAACGTAGATATCGTTGCGTATCAGCTTCATAATCCATGGCATCCTCTCTATATTCAACTGATATAGTGCTCAATGCCATTACTGCATGAATAAAAACTACCGTATATACCATGCTTAAAACTACAACTATTGTATTCCGCATGCGGCCCTGACCATTTTTTGCTGATAGGTATCAAGACTTCTATATAATGGTGAACGCAGTATCCCCGGTATACCCGCCTTTTGATATTCCTCAGCCAGCACTATGGCAACATCCGACGGTATATCGGCAGCTACCATAGACTGAAAGAGCCTTTTTATTTTTTTATTCTGCTCTTCTTTTGATATATATGTTCTGCCTTGATATTTCTTATGGTAATCCTTTTTTTCGTCCTTGTCATCATCACAATAATTACAGGTAACCTCCTGCAATTGACGTATCTGTTGTGTTGTAAATCCCAGCTGATATAATGATCTTGTGCTGACAGCTCCAAACATCTCTCTATATTTGATAATACGCTGACACAAGACATCAGGTGCAATACCCAGAGCAATAAGCTCCTGTTGGCTGCATGTCTGTATATTGAGCTTTATTGCAGTATTTTGTTTATATTCACTATGAGCCGGGAAAACATATCCCGCACCTGCATAGGTTATCCCAAATCTATGCGTGTTTCCCAGAAATGAATGATGCTGAAGCATATAGTAAAGAAGGATATTGCCCCATGCAACATTTACACCGGCTGTAGATAATTCCAGTTCCTTACTGTATCCAACCAGTACGCTTACATGCCTGGTTATATATCCTTTTATCCATATACATTGCTGTATATCCCCATTGTACAAAAGCGTATATTCAATACCACATCCATCAAAAATATCAGCATCGCATGAAAATATGGTAGTTGGCGTAATATACTCATCATCGCCGTAATGCTGTATATTGTTGGTAAATAGGGTGCACGACAATCGTTGAAAGGGTGTTACCGTAGCCAGCAATCCATAATCAACACTATGTTTTGTTGTGGTAAACTCTTGAGTTTTTATTGAAAGGATATAGTCATGTACCCTGCAGCCAACCTTTATCCAGTGAGCTATCGCCCAATCAAGCCCTGTTGACAGTGTATCTTCACGATATTCAGGAATGCCAAAATAATGCCACCGTATGCCGCCATCATATTTTTTACCCTTATAGGCAACATTTGTATTTGTTTCCTTAAGCTGAGGAAAACCAAAAGGATTTGCATAACTAAGGCTGCACACAAACGCAGGATAATTGTTGTACAATTTCCCCAATAATGGGTCCTGCACATGTAACGGTAATGCTACTTTATATGCATTTTCAAATGCGCCTATGAACATGGTTATTGTCAGCAGCAATGAACCCATTACTCAACCACGATACAGTAAAATTTTTTACTCTCGCGGTTGGCATTGTCCTGAGCCTCAGCAATACCCAGATATAAACCACAGGTAAGATGCTTGATAGTGTTTGTCCAATCAAGTAACTGGACACCAGGCAATGCGTTAATCAGTGGACTTTCGTATATTTTGTAGCCAACAGAGGAAAACAGGCGTATCCTGAACTTGCATGGCTGGATAGCAAAAAGATTAAGCGGCTGCATATTTTTTTTAGAGATGACTATCGTGCGCTTAATTTTTATAAATTCGGACTTTGAATGATTTATTGGCAAAATATTGGGGCGCCCTGGCGTTTGATACGAGGTAATGACAAAATCATCAGCGCTATTGGTATCTACACCATTTTTTCTAATAATACTCTGATATTCTAAAATTCCTTTTTGACCAATATCAACCATGCATTCTTCACTGGCATAAGCACCCACCCATTGATTATGGTCAATAGCGCTTTTGAGGTATTTTTCAATTGACTGGTTAAGAGTACCGTCTCTGTTGGCGTACGCCACAAAATCAATTATTCCGCCATTTGACGGCTCATCATCACTATCTATTGCCACCACACAATCGGTATTCCATAAGCTATTGATATAGTTATTGCAATAAACATCAAGCACACCATTGCCATTGGTATCTCCAGTAGCATCACACTCATCTGGTATTCCAGGCTTTGTACAATGCACAACAACAAACCTGTCATCCCATGGTGTTTCTGCCCTATCATAGCTATAGATTGTAACCGGAGATTGTGAAAGAGGTTCATTGGTTCCATAATACATGGTTACATACAGCGATGAAATATCCATCGATAGCCTTTGTTCAGAGCAGTAAAATAGCTCAACCCAATCACCCGCTGGTACATTACAGGCTATTTCATTAATGAGAAGTTGCGGATAGGCTAATGATGTGTGAAGCAAACACACAATAACAATAATCCGACGCATACAAAGCATCTCCGTGTTGTAAGGTTTGTTTATTAATACGCCGGACTGTTAAAAAATTAAAAGAATGGGGGAATTTTTTTGTTTTTTTATAAAAATTTTTTAAAATATGCCAATGCATCAATTAATTGCTTGACCAACTAAATTTAAATGGAAAAGTATTTGCCATGGTAAAGCTTGATAATCCTTATTCACAGTATCGCCCCACATGGAAAGTTTTTATTCCAATGCTTGTGATGTACCCGTTATTGAAAGTAGCAATACAGTATGCGTATTTTTCTTTTTTATATCAGTATAGCATTGTGCTTTTATTGTTAATTGTCATTGCACAATATTGTGATAAAGGACTTTTTACAAAAGAGCGGATTTTTGCCTTTGACCTTCCTTTTGAACGAAAGATATTTTACCTCATGGTCATGGTAATTATCCTGATCCCTATCCGTAATATAGCCATACAATTTACACAAAACTCTCAAACGTTACACTTTTATCAGGGGCAGATGTCATCGCTTGAGTCAATGCTTGTCATGTTAGCTATTATTGCACCATGTGAAGAGCTTTTTTTCAGGGGATTTGTACAATACAACCTTACCTTTTATTTTGGGAAATATGGGGCGATAGTTATCGGCGCATTATTCTATAGTTTGGTAGGGATAGCCGCACATTCACTGTACCTTGCAGTCATCTTCTTCCTCATTGGTATAACAATAGGATATATCTACAGCACGGTAAAATCACTGCTGCAATCGATAGTTCTTCATGTCATAACCATTATTTTTATGTATATCTATCCTTTTTAATTATCTATCTTTAAGCGTTCCTTCCATACACCGTCCCAGTTATTGTTAACATCACCCGGTGCTTCATTTTTACCAATCTTTGATATAATCAATAACACTATAATCGATGAAATAACCATTATAGTGACAAATATTGAATGCATAGCAACACTCCTTTTTAGGCAATAGCTGTAAGTAGTATCAATAGTAGAAGGATATCGTTAAAAATAAGGTTTTTCGTCAAGCTTTTTATAAAATTTTTGTTATAGTAGCACCGTTGTTGTGTTATACTACACAATCGCCATTCTGTCAGTGGTAACCGCTATCCTTTTCTGGTAGATAGTACTTTTTAATGGTTCGACATTTGAAAAAGCTCTATACAGATCCAATTCAAATTCTAGTCCTACCATAATTGATGTAGCTATATTGTGTGTTTTTGCGCAATCAAAGACTAAATGGCGTGTATTTATTCTATCTGGCTGAATAGCCTTCTGAACCAGTTCGGCATTGTGTGGATTAATCTGACCGCCAACAGAGGTTACCTTCCCGGCTATCTTTGAACATTGAACAATATGTGCTGTTGCATTGATAACATCATTGTCATCAACTGCCTTCTTCATTGATTGTGAAAGATCACTTCTCCCAACAGTGACCTGGTTAACATAAAGAAAGTATGGATTACTATAGATTGCTGGCAGATTGTTATATGCAGTGATAGTTTCCACATTTATTGCTAAGTATGGTAAAGTATTATTACTATAAATATCCATCATGGCCGAAACAAAATTTTCAAGTGAATATTCTGATTCAACCATTGGTGCTAAAATTCCATCAATACCAATTGATTGACAGTAGCGGATATCATTCCGTGCCTCAGGTCCTCCTATTTTGACTATAACCGGTATATTGATAGCAATCTCCTTCATAAACAACAGTTCATTATGTGTCATGTCTTCTACTTCTGTACCACCTTTCAATGCTACAAGCCCATGAATATGTATTAATTCATCCAGTTTTGTTTCTAATGTTTCAATGAGTTTCATAATTTCATTCTCCTTTCATAAGCAAGATGAAGGCAACTTACTATCCAATCATACTATCGGCACGGTTTCTTTTTTCATGTATCATTTTCACCGGTATGAGCATTATTTATGAACAAATATATAAAACATCCTTGACATCGATTGATGCTTTTAATATATTATCATCAGACCATATGATGATTAGTTGTACAATTCATTTATGCAAGGAGAATCGTATATGATAAAAATTGCTGAATTATTACCCCCTCACCCATCAGCACTGTGGCGTATGGTTAAACAATGTGGCATTGAGCACGTTGTAGGTGGCATGCAACTTTATGCGGGCTGGGAAACAATGCCCCAGGATTTCTGGCCATGGAGCTATAACTCGTTAGTCCACATAAAAACCACCTATGAAGATGCTGGTTTTAAGCTTGAAGTCATTGAGTCGCGCCCACCAATGGATGCTATAAAATTAGGATTGCCCGAAAGGGACAGGGAGATTGAGAATGTCATCATGCTTATAAAAAATATGGGTGCACTGGGAATTCCGGTGTGGTGTTACGAATGGATGCCTGTTTTTGGCTGGACACGTACTTCCACCACAACCCCTATACGCGGCGGCGCGCTGGCTACTTCATACAATCACGAATATATGGAGCATGCACCGCTAACGGAATATGGCATTATCACCGAAGAGCAGTTATGGAAAAATTTAGAATATTTTTTAAAGGCGGTCATCCCTGAAGCTGAAAAAGCGCATGTTAAACTTGCCATGCATCCTGATGATCCCCCTGTTTCGCCCATTAGGGGCGTTGCCCGCATTATGCGCTCTATTGATAATTTTCAAAAGCTTCTTGACCTTTATCCAAGCCCGGTCAATGGTATTGCACTGTGTCAGGGAAATTTTGCTCTCATGACCGACAACCTTCCTCAAGTTATACATCACTTTGGCAAACAGGGTAAGATATTCTTTGTGCACTTCAGAAATGTGAAAGGTACTCCCTATAAATTTACCGAAACCTTTCATGATGATGGCATGCTCGATATGTACCAATGCATGAAAGCATACCATGATACAGGCTTTGACGGTGTCATGCGCCCTGACCATGTCCCCACCATGGAAGGAGATAGCAACGAAAATCCAGCATATTCATCCATAGGGAGGCTTTTTGCTATTGGGTACATGAAAGGACTTCTGGAAGCTGTCAGCAAGGCATAATGTTTATGCTTTTCTTTTGGCTGTGTAGTCTTTGATATTGAGGATTACTGAAAAGCATAAACAAATAATAAAAACACCGGCTACGGTGATATCAGTTATGTGCGCATCGGGAGTATAGCCTGTTATTTCATGGAGTAAAAACTGTATATATGAATTATATACAATAGGTTTTCTCAGTGCATTCCGTACCTGCCAGTGCCAGTCGGTACAAAAGCAATAGCCCCAGCCATACCATATACCCAGTACACACCATGAAAAAGCGGTTAGAAGCATCGTCACAAGGTGTATCTTCCGTGTCCTTGCAAAAATCCACCCTGTCATGTTGAAGAGTGTAAACAGGGTATGGAAAAGTAAAAAAAATATATCAAGTACCTGAAGCATCATAGTGCATAACCATGTATATCATCCCATCATGGTAAATAGAGTGCGGATTGGCAATGTAATAGCACATTGTCTCATTATCTATCGCAGCAATCGGCTGCTTTTATTCTGTATGATTGCGTCCATATCTGCTTTACCAACAATAAAATTATCACCATGAACACTATGCGCCAGGGCACACAAGGCAAGGGCAGTATCAACTGCTGTTTCAAGCGATTGCTGTTGTATCAATGAATAGATAAACCCTGCAGCGAGAGCATCACCTGCACCAATACGGTCAACGATATGTGGTACCTCCAATGTTTTCATCGCCACCTCATGGTTACGTGTTGCTGCTGCTGCGCCCACCCTTACTTCAGATGCCGAAGTACCTTCGCGATAGGTTATCACAATCGCAGAAAGATTTGCATACGTATTAAAGAGTGCCTGTATGGTGCTATGGATATCGTGTTTTTTCTCAGAATTGGGCAACAAAAAAAGTGCAAGATGCTCTTCATTCCCTATCAACACATGAATAGAGGGCATCAGCCGTAAAAATGCATCCCTGGCATCATCAACACTTTTCCATAATGTCTGGCGATAGTTAATATCAAATGAAACAACCCCCTTTTTTTCATTGACAATACTTGCTGCTTTAATGCTTTCGTCACAGATAGTATTTGAAAGCGCCAGGGTTATACCTGTTGTATGAAACCATGCATTGCTTGGGATTATGGCGTTCCAATTAATGTCTTCATGCTGTAATTGTGCAAATGCACTGTTGTTTCTGTCATAGATAAGCCGTGAAGCCCTGAGTCCGGCACCCTGTTCATAAAAATACAACCCCATGCGCGTATCCTGTTTCATCACAATGTTGTCAGTAATGACGCCAAACCCCTGTAAATAACGCTTTGCAGCATCACCCAGAACGGTATCAGGCAGAGCAGAAACAATCCTGCATGGTATTCCCACCTGTGAAAGTGTCACCGCACAGTTTGCCTCTGCTCCTCCAAAGTACGCTTCAAACATATTTGTCTGAAAAAGCCTGCTGTAGCCTGGAGGTGATAATCGCAGCAGTATCTCACCCCAGGCAATAAATTGACTTGTGATAGTATGCTCTTTTCCCATCATCCAGCACCATCATCAGTAACTATCGCCCACAACAATTTTTTGCCCTATCATCCATGGGTAATAGTGTACATGGTTACATTGAAAAATCTACCTTCATTATCACCGCATAGAAAAATAGTACAATAAAAAAAACAAAAAATAGCACCGACAGCACCCCTGTTATGGTAAGCAGCTTTCCCGGGCGGTATATAGCTTCCAGATGCTTATGGCAGATATAGATACCAAGCCCTATGATTAACGGTAAAAATATAGTATCAATCACCGCTGAGATTTGTAAAAGAATAACCGGCGCCGGAAATAATACCGAGAAAAGAGCTGTTAACAGTACATATATGATTACAAACAGACGGTAATAGTGTAACTTTGTATCATCCTTTTTACGACGCTGATACCATACGGAATTTGAAGCAACACGGCATAGCCCATCAATGTTTGCAAGCAGGGTGCTGAACAGCGTACCAAAAATCCCCACTAAAAAGATTATCTCCCCTATGCGTCCAAAGTTTTCGCCGGCAATCTGTGATATCTGAAGAGCAAGCTTTTCACCCTGCGGCACCATTCCTTTGGGATGTAATATCAACACACCCGCAATTAAAAACATCACGGTTAACAGCGCAGTGATAATGGTGTTGATAGTTAAATCTATCTGATTAATTTTTATCCATTTTTTGATCCTGCTTTTATCTTCATCACTGTCTATCGTCCTATTGCCCTTTCCCCTTGTGCTTCCTTCAACCCATAGCGAATACCACACAACACCAATGGCACCGGCACCCGACCATCCTAAAAGCGGTACAAGCTCACGCAGGGTGTTAAATGGAGCTCGGGGGATTAACCCGTCTGCCATTTCTTTCAGATCGGGCGATGTTTTTGCCAGAGCATATATCAAAAACAAAACCATTATCAACACTAAAATTCTTGATGCATTTTCCAGGGTAGTGTAGCTTCCCACATACAATACTATGCCAACAATAACGATTGAGCAAACTGTAGCTACCTCCATGGAAATAGCAGGGAATATACCATAAATACAGCTTCCCACGGACAGCGCAATCCCCGCCATACCCGAAACGCTTGCAATAAACACTATCCAGAATAATACAATGATCCATCCTGTTTTTAATTTAAAAAGTTTAAAATCTAATTCTACCCGGGTAAACGCAATAAGCACATTTTCACCGGTTGCGATGGTATACCGTCCAGCCATTTCAAATATGGCATATTTCATAATCAAAGAAACAATAGGTGCCCACAGCAATAAATACCCAAAAAGTGCCCCTGCACGAGTGGCAAAAACAAGCTCAGACACCCCGATGGCGCTTGCCGACCATACAAGCCCCGGACCTAAAACCTTTAGTAATTGTTTCCCTTTTGGTGGATTCTCTATCATGGTAGTATCCCCCCTTATAACGTTTTTTAAAGACGCAGAGAGTATAGTGTTCCCTGCCTTTGCCTATACCGTAACCGCTATTCCTTTTCCATGGGGCAATATAACTTTTTGCGCTTCCACATCCCATTGTTGCAACGTTTCATCAACAAGATGCTTACCCTTAACCTGATAATGGATGGGGATCACAATGGTTGGCTTGCATTCCCTCACAAACTGCGCTGCCTGCTGAAGGTCCATCCCATCTTTGCCAATGATAGGATAGGTAGAGCATGCCACCTGCACCATGGCGATAGTTATTGTATAGGGGGTCAGAGCCTTTTTTAACTCTTCCGTGTACAGGGTATCCCCTGAAAAATACAGCACCATGCTATCCTTTTTGATAATGAATCCAACGGCATCCTTTGCCATAGGGTGAAAGGCTGGAACAGCAATGACGGTAAATCCTTCACACTCAACAGACTGCCCTGGTGTCATAGCCTTTACCTTTGTTGCGTTATGTTTTACAGCCCTTTTGACTGCACTCGTTGAACCTATGATTGGTATATTTCGTTTAACTGCAACATCGATAGCACGCTTACACCAGTGGTCAACATGGTTGTGCGAAACCAGCATATAATGAACAGGCATTATTGATTCGGGATCAACGGTTAAGGGAACTGCCCGTAAAAATTCAAAGGAACCCCACCATGGATCGGTCATAACCACGATGCCATCAAGGTTAATACATACCGTTGCCTGCCCAATAAGGGTAAATTCAATCTTCATACCCACCCCCGCATGTTAATATGGTACTCATACGCGTCGATGGTACTTTCAATATCACTTTTTTCGGGCTGCCAGCCTAATAATTTTTTTGCACGTGTATTATCAAAGACATAGTCGCGTAATGCTATTTCTAGATGTTGCGGTTCAATGGGCGATAGTTTTATGGCAGATAATCCCTTTACAATAGTACGGGCAATCCATGCAGGAACTGAAATTATTTTTGGCTTTTTGCCGGCATGTTTAAAGAGCGCCTCTACAAGCTGTCGCGTTGTTGGCACATTATCACTGGAAACATTTGCAATGATTATACCTTTTTTTATTTTTTCAAGACACAAATAAATTGCATTTGCAACATCGCGTACATCCACCATCTGTAATTTTGTTTTACCACCACCTGGCAGTATAACCGGACTTCCTTTGTACACCGCTTCCATCTGGGCAACTAAAAATGGCTCATTCTGCCCGGGACCGTTGATCGTTGGTGGGCGCACTATTGAAACACCATATCCTTTCTCTGCCAGCTGCGTGCACATACGCTCCCCCTCAACCTTGTGCCTGCCGTAAGGGCATACAGGCTGTAACGGAACATCTTCACTGCAGGGGACCGGGACATCAATGCCATACACCTCTACCGATGAGATAAAGACAAGTTGCGGAATTTTTAATTCTTTGCATACCTCTACAACATTTTTTGTTCCCGTAACATTAATGGCAAACATGTCCTTTTCATCGCGCACAAACTGCGCTAAAGCCGCCGCACAATGGACAATAGCCTGTACACCCTTGCATGCCTTGTGCACAGTATCTTTCTGTACAATATCACCCCTAATAAAGGTAAACTTTTTATTGGAAATAACTGATGGTTCATTCATGTCTTTCAGGTCTATCCCTGTTACAGCAAAGTTTTTCTCTAACAGGGTTTTTACAACCTGTCGTCCTAAATAGCCCGAACATCCTGTTACGCATATCGCACTCATGGCTCCCTCCAGATAATTTATAGTTTACCGTATTTTTTATATATCTCCACCAGAGATTTTCCCCCTCGTATCTCTTCTCGTGAACGCCGTTCTGCTGTTACAACCTCTTCTGCCTTTTCCACCACCTCTTTCAAATCAACATCGTTAATGGGGATTACCACCACGCCGTCACAATCAGCAAATATAATATCACCCGGATTAACCCTGACACCACCACACCAGATGGGGCCTCCAATACCTACAAGGTCAACCCTCCCAACAGAATCAGTAGGTATATTGCCACGTGCCCATACTGGAAATTCTACCTCTATAACCCTGTTAATATCACGGATGGGACCATCCACCACCGCTCCTTTCACACCACCATAATACTTGCAGGTTGTTGACATAAGCTCACCCCATGCACCTGCTTCATAAAACTCGTTAACATTGACCACTGCCACCTGACCTTTTTGCATGCTTCCAAAAAGATCTTCCAGAACCTTGGCTACAAACTCAGGGTCATACTCATTGAGGCGGGTGCTTTTGCGGGTTTTTGCTTCTTCCATGGTGAAAGCAGGACCGGCAATAGCAGCCCCTGGCATGATAGGAGTAAATCCTGAGCACATCGCCTGATGCATAAATCCCATCTCATCAAGCGTATCACATACTGCAGGCGTATAGGTTTTCTCCAACCTTTTACACAGTTCAATTATTTGTTCATGGGTATACGCTGGTGCCATATAAAGCCTCCTTTTATTGAATTTCAATAGTAACAAAACGTAATTCATGTGGCTTAAGCGATAGTAACTGTTTATCTGCCACATCACCTTTCCTTTCCCCATAGCAGGTAGAATAATAAACTGCTATAGGCTGTATGGATTTGATACTTATGTGCGTACTCTGTGATTGTCCGGCAGTTTCAAATAGTCCAACGGTAAACTTTTTATTGGTTATGGGGTACATCCACACCACAGCAATTGCTGGATTGGACACTGTTACCGGTGAAGAGGTTGTATAACCATATTCCTGGAAACTTTTATCATACGCCTTTGCCAGTGCATAGGTGATGCTATCAGCGCTAAAAGTTGTAAAGGTACTCCTGAATACTGTTTTATCCTTCAGGCTCTGCCCAAGTCCTACTTTTCCCCATAATGTCCATCCAATGCAGCAATGATAAAATCCATTACTATCCCTGGAATAACTTGACTCAGGAACTATCGCTTTGCTGTCCTTTGTCATAAATACAGCATACATTGCATCATCCCTTACCATGGTAAACGCATCACAGTGGAACGATGGCGGCAATCCATACATCCACTGGAAGGGATATAAAGTGTCATTGATACTTTTAAACGGTGCAGTATTCTTTGCAGCAGGAATGATATTGCCACCATTATAAATGGATTCCCAGAGTAATGGAGTAAATGCAGCATCATAGTACAGTGCATCCGATGTTAAAGGATATGCAAAACAATGTTCAGCTATCTGTGGCTGTGACCCGCTGAATGTCTGTATCAATTCAATCTTTTTTTCATCCGCTGGAAGTACAATCTCCTGGGTAAGGGTAAGCGAAGGTGTAAAAAGCTGGTAAAAAAAATACACCACCTTCAACAGCCATGGCGGCAATGAAACATGAAATGATTTATCCAGAAAATCTGCAATCAGTTCCATCCCCTTGTAATACTCTTTAACCGTACCCTCAATGATAAGTCTATAATCATCATGATAACGGTAAACCAAAACATCAGGACTTTTAAATCCTTCAATGCATTGATAATAATCCCGCCGTGCACCATTTTCGCCCCGCACTGTCTGTACATACTGATTAAATCCGTACTGAGCATTGTTTCGTATCCACTCCTTTTGCAGCTCTTTATCATATACACCGGTAATGCGTCCTTTTTTCTGGTCGATAGTTACCCTGTAAAAATGACTATCGATAATAATTATATTTTTTTTATACTTTATTTTTTCCCAGCTCCGCCCGTCATGGAAAGCCTCACTATATCCAGCCTTATGCATCAATATCTGTGGCAGCTTTACCCATTCGGAGCGGGTATTCATCCAGTCCTTAACATCATCCGAGGTATAATGTGTTTTACCAAAAGGAACGGGACGGGGATTGTGATCATTATTGAGGAGTATTGCTTTATATCCCGATTCAGCAACAATATGGAAAGAATCAACATCAATGGGCTTATCATGCACCATAGCATCAACAACGGTTGAAGCAAGCTGATACATCCCTCTATCAAACATGTAGCTTATCAAAAGTCTTTGGGGGTCCGCCTGAATAAAGTCCAGATAAATCTGCTCGCCCCAGAATGGTGCCATCTCACCCTTGATGCGCGGTATTACACTGTTGTAGCGCGAACGCACATAATCAAAAAACTGCGAAGGTGTAGCAATGATAATCTGTGGATTTATCATTTTTTTATTCCATTCCCGGGCTATTTCAGAGGGGACGATGTTTTGTGGTTGATTGTCGCCACCCTGTGCAGGATAGTAAGGCAAAAGGTATGCATCGTAGGGATAGTCCCAATGTGCATTGCCATAATCAAAATACTGTTTTATTTCAGCGGTAGGGTACCCTTTCTCAAGTTGCGCCAGATGCAGGGCAATGCTGTTCTCCATAGTGGTAAAAGCATGCTCATCAAAGGGCAGTTTTAGACGCATAGCAAGGTCAAAGTTTTCGCCATACCCATTAAGTCCGGCACTGTGCCATACCAGTACATTCGCACTGGTATCCGGCGAAACACCATAAAACAGCGGAGGGAGTACATATCGTGTATCATTTGGGCCAACCAGAAGATAGGGGATGTCATTTGCACACAGTATCTTGGTTACCTTTGAAAAATCCATGACATCATGAATACACGCAGTATGTATTGTTACATTGTACTTTTTTGCAAGGTTAAAGGTTGATTGCAGTGAAGCTATGATTGCGTCAGGGCTCATAAATCGATTCTGGTGTGAAATAAGGAATGCTCCCAGCTCAAAATCGCCCTTTTGTAATGCTTTGATAAGCTTTTGCTTTTTATCCTGTTCAATGGTAGCATCCGACAAATATTCCTGAACCGCCCAGCTAACCTCGGTAAAAAGCTTAAATGATGCATCCTTACCATAGTGTTTTGTCTTCTCTACCAGTTCCAGTTCAATATCAATGTTTTTGTAATTTTGTATACGAATATTCTTCTGCGATTGGGTAAACCCAATATCAACATGGGTAAATGGAACGCAGTATATCTTCCATGGTTTAACAGCAGGGATTGTAATCTTTTTTTTGACAGTGGTAGTATCGCACTGCATGGTAAAAACAGCTTTGTGCGTGTTTAAATCAGGCACCTTGATGTCTAAAAAGATACTGGTATCCGGGTTATCTGTATGCATTGTGCTGATAGAACCATCAACTGATGTCCGTATGGTCAGCTTTTGAATAGTTTCTTTACTGGGAAATACAACCTGTACACGGCGGTAGAGCAGTGTACCCTTTTTATATACCAGCGGTGTTGGAGTAATAGTTACATCGTGATTGCTATTATTAAATGTATCAATTGCTGAATACCCTTGAAGTGGTAACGATACAAAAAGTATTATTAAAAAAATAATGCTATACATGTATCGCATGGCGCCCTCCAAAAAAATTATTAAATAATACCCAGTTTTTTATACCATATCACAACATCCTCGATATGCCTGTGCATATTCTGGTACGCTTTCTTTTCATCACCATCTTTAATTGATTGAAATATGATAGTATGTGAATCATATTCCCATTGCAAAAATTCACGATTGATATCAGCATTGGAACGTCTCCCAATCAGAAAGGAAAGAATTGCCTCAACAAATCGGGCACATACCATATTCTTTGATGCATAGGCAACGCGCAGATGAAACTCCCCTGACCATCTATCCACCTCGTCGGGTTTGTGTATCAACGCATCTATTGTAGTTAATGTTTCCTGTATCCTGGCAATATCCTTCTCATCACGCCGTTTTGCTGCTATTGATGCTATTTTCGGTTCTACCAGTAAGCGTGCTTCAAAAAAATCACCAATGCTGGTCTCATCAACAAGGGGTGCTAAAATGTGTGGGCTTATGATATCCTCACGCCGTATCAAGCGTATAAAGGTACCTTCTCCGGGGCGTACATCAAGGATACCCATAAGCGCTAATGACTGGATTGCTTCACGCAGGGTAGAGCGTCCAACACCCAGCTGAACCATTAAATCCCTTTCCGGCGGCAGTTTTGTCCCTGGCGCAAACCCTCCATCCTTGATCTTTTCAATAATCATATCCACGATAGATTCCGAGAGCTTCACCCGCTTGATAGGTTGTAATGCATCCATATTACCTCTGATATTCTGATGGTCTGATGATAAGATATAATAATAGCCAGTATTTGTCAAGAAAATATTACAATTTTTGCACCGATAATCATGAGGGCATGGTAGATATTCGTTCTGGTAAATGTGAATAGCATTCAAAAATAGATCGCTATGTATGGCTTATACCGTTAGATTGAACCAATTTAATTAATCGGTTGGTCAAAGATCAACTGGGATATCGCTGGACAGTGGTGTATGATCTGGAGAATGACCCCGGTGAGACATATACTGTTATCGATACGTATCCAGATATCGCACACAACCTGTAAAAAAAAATGGGAGCGCTGGAAAGCTGAAACCAGCAAAAATCCTCGATATTTTTTCATTAAATCTATTTGAGAATACCAGCAAAGACCACAAGCATGATTGTATTACCAGCTAAAAGGTTGCCAATGACATTTTTTTGCACTGCTGGTTTCCAGTTTCAATAAATGTACCTGTCAAAGCACTGTGCTTTTATTTCTTTCAGAAACTGTCTCTTCCACTCTTTACCAAGACATTGTTCAGCTATATATACAACAAGCGATTTACCGGTAACCTTTATTGTATCCTGAATCTTACATAATCCCTGGACACAGCTTGGACAGGTTGTGAGCACCATGACATTTTTCCTGACAACATTTGCCCTTATATTGGTTTCTTTCCGTTCACGTAAACTGTTTGAAATATCAGGTGTGGATAATGCTAATGTCCCCCCTTCACCACAGCAATTAGGAACCGATAGTGGCTTTGTATTGAGCAACAGGGAAAATGTTTTTTGATATCCCATAGCTTTTAACGGTGTATGACACGGTTCATGATATATCAGTGTCTCATTGATGGTTTTTGAATATAATCCTTCACGGGCTATAAACTCATTGACGTCAATGAGCCTTGCTCCTCTGAAAACATTCTCTAATTGATAATCCAGAAGCATCTCATAACAGGTACCGCAGGATACTACAATATCTCCTATATCCAGATAGGAAAAAGTGTCTGCCATTCTGTGGAAAAGGACCCTATTCTCATTGGTTTTTATCCGTGCCTGATTCAATTTACCATTTGCTCTCATTGGATAGCCGCAGCACAGATATGTTGGCGGAATAATAACCCTTACTCCTGCATAATACAGCAGAGCAACAGTTGCAATACTAATATCAGGGAACATCCGTTCTGAACCACAGCCAGGAAAATATACCACGGTTTTTATAACTGGCTTATTCTTATTCCTGAACACATAAAATGTATTTGTATTTTTTAACTGTAACAGATCGCGCAAAGACTTATGCCCTGACTTAGGCAATCTCCCTTTCAGCATCATAGCGATATAGGGCGAAATAAACTGCACGACATGAGGGATAGGTTTGACGATATAATATCCAAACCGCTGTAAAGAATACACCCATCGTAGCAGCAGCACCCTGAATAGTTTATTTATATAGTACCCTTTTTGTTTCAGATAGAAGAGCGTAAATGATGTTACGGGCTTGAATGTTGACTTTCTTCGAGCCTCCAGAATTGATCGTATCTTTAAGGTAATGGCTCCAAAGTCAATAGAGACCGGACATGGTTTTTGACAGTTATGACAGATGGTACAATAATTTGAAATCTCACGTAAATTAGTAAAATGCTTAAAACTCAAGCTTGTGGATGTCTGTATATCATAGATTACAGCCTCCATAACGAGAGCTGTCGCCAAAATTTTGTTCCTTGGATTGTAAAATACCATACCATCGGGGTAATGGGTGTTGCATACCGATTTACATTTACCACATCGAATGCAGGTAGCAATAGAGTTAAAAACTGTTTCTAAATCGGTTGCTTTTAAAATAAATGCTTCACCCTCAAGAAGATTAAAGGAAGGTGTATAGACAGTTTCCAGATTAAAATCCCTGGTTAATTTTAAGGGATTAAAAAGATCTTCAGGATCAGCTAATCTGTTGTACTCAGCAAATTTTGCCAATGTATCATCATCAATAAATCGTATCTTTGTAAGCCCTATGCCATGTTCACCGCTTACCACTCCGCCAAATGTAACAGTAGCTTGCATAACATTGGCTGCAGTCTCTTCAGCATCTTTCATCATAAGATAATCATTTGAATGAACAGGAATATTGACATGGATATTACCATCACCAGCATGCATATGAGTTGCTACTATGATACGACGCTTTTGTGTATCAGCTTGTAACTGGTAAATTGTGTTTAAAATATCATCATATCCATAGAAAAGTTTTGACAGTGGTTCAATAACATCAGCATCAAAATTAATGCTTAATTCATTATTCTGGAGTAACTGAAAAACAGAATCCATTCTCAGAGCATATTCTGAATCATATTTAAAATAATCTTTTGCATGCGTATCAATATTATCCAGTATATCCATGTACCGGGACTGCATCGTTTTTAATTGAGCAACCCCTGACTGGCATCGTTCCAGACATAGTTTGTCATCTTCGGTTTTAATACGTTCCTGCAGGTAATCTGCAAGAACAGCTATCACCTGAATATTGTTCTCTAATTCTTTTTGAATATTAAGCTTTTCAATAAAATCTGAGAAGTCCTGCAACCGTTCCAGTGGGATAACGACATCTTCATTCAATTTAAATGCATTGGTATGTCTGGCAATGGCGCTTAAATTTTTTCTATCCTGCCAAAATTTTTCACGCATCCCTGCATCTTTTGCAATTATTCCTTCAGTATTGTACTGTTTAACCTTTGCAACTAAATCTAAGGTAGCCTTTTCTAAATGTTCTTCTTCATCGCTTTCAATATCTACCACAAGTACCGCTTTGGGGATTTCTGTACGAAGCGATTTATTTTTATACTGAATTGCCTTAACATACTGCTCATCAAAATGTTCAAGCGCTGTTAAAAACACAACAGGATCATTTTCAAAGGTTTTAACAATCTCAACAATTGCTTTCGACGCATTAATCATGTTGTTGCCAAAAAACTCAAAGCATACCGTCCGGGTAAATTTAAAAGGCTTATACAAAACAAAGGTAGCCGAAACAATAATACCATCACATCCCTCTTTTTGTAATCCTGGCAAGCCGCCCAGTGCTTTATTGGTTATATCCTTGCCCAATCCTTTTTTTCGTATATCAAGTCCGGAAAGTGTTATGGTTTTGACTACTTTATTATTTTTTATAACCTCAAACTCAACCTCATCATTGGGAAATATTTTTCTATACAGGTGTTTAACCCTTTTTACGGTAATAAGTTCTCCATTGTGGTCAACCATATCAAACGACAGCACATTATCAATACAGGTTCCCCACATAACACATTTTTTACCGCCAGCATTTTCAGCAATGTTCCCGCCAATGGTACATGCCCATGCAGAAGTTGGATCAGTTGCAAAGATATAATTTTGATGTTCACAGTATTGTATTACATCCTCGGTAACTGCACCGGCATCAACTGTTATAACAGGAACTTCGTTACCGTTCAGGTATGTCTTTTCAATCCTGCCAATACGGTTAAATTTTTCAGTATTGATGACCATCGTATTGGGAAGAAG
The DNA here is from genome assembly GCA_035420565.1 of Spirochaetota bacterium. GTDB lineage: Bacteria > Spirochaetota > UBA4802 > UBA4802 > UB4802 > UBA4802. Next base: position 42,931 of record DAOLVF010000003.1, read on the forward strand.
GGGGATAGCACCGCCGGTAAGCCCCGTCCCTCCTCCACGAGCAATAATGACAAGCCCTAACTTTTTTGCAGCCTTTACCAGTTCCTGTACTTCTTCTACTGTATCAGGGTAAACAACAACAAAGGGATATTCAACCCGCCAATCAGTAGCATCGGTAACATGAGCAGCTCGGTGAAAAGGACTAAATTGTATATTTTTTTCCGATGTAATATGCTTTAATTTATTCAATATTTTTTCTTGCTGCTTTTTACATTCTTTTAATTTTTTAAAAGCAGTATCATCCAATTTTTCAATCTTATCAATCAATTCAAGAACCTGCCCATCTCCATTAGCACCTTCTTTGACTGTCGCAAGCCTTCGCTGATGTCGCTTTTGCAGATTTTTTAATTTCGTGGGATTTTCAATAATATCAAACTGAATATACGGGTTTCTATCGATAATAAAGATGTCTCCAATGTTTTCAAACAGCAATTTTGCACTTCTGCCTGTACGTCGTTTTTCCCGTAGTGCTTCCACTAAATCCCATGTATGGGCATCAAAATATTTTACTATAATCTCTTTGTCTGAAAATGAGGTATAGTTATAAGGTATTTCTCTATATTTAAAATCTCGTTTAAAAATCTTTTCCATTACAATTCCTGTAAAAAAACGTTTGTAAACAAAACATTAATTAATAATTGTATCACAATTACAATGATTTACAATATTGGAGCGATAGTTATTGTTTATATCATATTTCCGTATGTATTGGTCAATAGCAAAATTAAAAATTTTTTTAAAAGGAGCCTTTATATGAAAACGATAGATGCTCGAGGACTGGAATGCCCACAGCCGGTACTATTGACAAAATCTGCAATAGAGGATGAAAACCCTGACGAACTGGAAGTGTTAGTAAGCAGCCAAACATCAGCGGGCAATGTTACCCGTTTTGCCGAACATAGTGGATACCGTGTACAAACCAGTATAAAAGATGATTACTTCACTATTGTATTGCATAAAGCAATAGAAGCCAAACCGTTTGCTTCAGCAAAACTACAATCATCAATGAATAATGGGAAAAATGTTGTTGTTTTTATAACCAGCAATGAATTTGGCAGGGGCGATACTGAACTAGGCCAGCTCCTCATGAAATCATTCATCAACACCATGAACGAAGCCAATGTGTGCCCAACAACCATAATCTTTGCTCACTCGGGCATATTTTTAACAACCGAGGATTCACCGGTTATTCAACCACTCCAGCAGATTGAAAAAAAAGGGGTACAGATACTCAATTGTGGTACCTGCCTTGAGTATTATAAACGCACAAAACTGCTTAAAGTGGGAACTATCTCAAATATGTATACCATTACTGAAACATTAATGATGGCAGATAAGCTTATAAAGCTATAAACTATTCAAAGAGTGTTTGTATATCCTCTATCCCTTTATAGGCAAGCCCTAAATGTTCATACGCAAGGCGTGCTGCAACCCTTCCTCGCGGGGTACGTTTGAGCATCCCAATCTGCACCAGATATGGTTCATAAAAATCTTCCAGCGTTGTAATCTCTTCACCTATTGATATGGCTATCGTCTTTATCCCCACCGGGCCTCCGTCATATTTATCAATAATGGTGGACAATATCTTTCTGTCCATATCATCCAATCCCAGCATATCAATATGAAGTTTATCCAGAGCATACAGGGCAATTTGTTTATCAATCATATCCTTTTTATGAACTATCGCAAAATCAAGCACCCGCTTAACAAGGCGATTGACTATGCGTGGTGTCCGACGCGAACGCCTTGCAATCTCCTGTGCAGCTTCTTCTTCTATGCTACACCCTATTATTGCTGCGGTTCGTAAAGCAATAGTTTCCAGATCATCTATCTCGTAATAATCAAGACGCAGCGGTATACCAAACCTATCACGCAACGCTGAGGTTAAAAGACCTGTGCGCGTTGTTGCGCCAATCAGGGTAAAGGGGGCAAGTTGCAATTTTATGCTCTTTGCACCAACACCCTGCCCTAAAATAATATCAAGCTCACCATCCTCCATAGCGCTATACAAAAGCTCTTCAATCGCTGGCGAAAGCCTATGAATTTCATCAATAAAAAGCACATCCATTGCTTCCAGATTGGTTAAAAGTGAAGCCATATCGCCAGACTTTTCTATTGCCGGTGCCGAAGTAGCTTTAATATTAACGCCCAGCTCATTGGCAACAATGAATGCCAGTGTGGTTTTGCCCAGTCCTGGAGGCCCTGCAAGCAAAACATGGTCCAGTGGCTTTTTCCGTAATTTTGCCGATTCAATAAATACACGTAAGTTTTCGGTTAACTGCTTCTGTCCTATAAACTCACTGAGACGTTGAGGGCGTAATTTTTTCTCAAAATCTTCTTCATCCAGTGATAATGGTGAGATAATGCCCGGGTTATTATTTTCTTCCTTTTTTTTCATACTCTTTTAAAATCTTTATAATGTCCTGAACATCCTTAGCACCAATGAGCGATTCACGTAAACTATCATCATTCATGAGCTTGGCAATATTAGCCAGTGTTTTGATATGTTGTGATATTTTATCCTTGGGAACAATAAGTAAAATAACAATGTGAACCGGTAGATTATCTATAGAATCAAAATTAATGCCTTTTTGGCTCAATGACATGATCATAACAACATCATCGACATAGGGACAGCTACAATGCGGAATTGCAACCCCCTTGCCAATCCCGGTACTCATGGACTTTTCGCGTTCAAACAATGTTTTTTTTATTGCATCACGATGCTCTGCTTTCAGCGATTTATTCTTGATTGCCATGTCGAGCATTGCCTCAATTAATTCCCATCTATCCTTAACAGATGGATTGATAATAATATTCTTTTTATTTAAATAATCTGTTAAAATCATAATAATCATTGGTCCTGCAAAAAAAATACACGCATACAGCAATCTAAACTAAGATACTACCTGTGCAAGATTTTCGTCAAGTGTTATATGGTTTTTTACTGTATATATTTTAGAGATAGATTTTTACGGAAGTTGCTCATGGTACACTAAAGTACACAAACCATTGAGATCTTCTGTTTTGTATAGATCATGAGATTTAAAAAAACAGATAGACCTCAAAAATTCTCATTTTCCATTGAAACGTTATGCCGCAGAATCTCCACCATAGCAGCGTATCCATCTTCCAGTACTATAGGAGATGCCTTCTCGATTCAGCAACCTCCCCGAGGTCCGTTTCATACTGTAGTTCCTCGAACGCCATCATTGCCATCCAGCCATGAGCGGTGCAGCATCATGGTTTTAGGCTTTGTTTCCTCCGCGCGAACATCAGCATGCGGTGCATATCAATCCTCCGGCCGCGGAATCGTTCCACAATGCAGATGGATGATATGGCCGACCTCAGTTGATCACGGCGAAGGCCCGAGTACAATTATAAAATTGCATCATACACGATTGCTGTGGTACTTTCAGGACGATGCGGATCCCCGCATGACACCGCGTACACTCCTACAAAAATTACGGTACACGATGTGCGCAGAATATCATATGCTTAAAAAATACGGTCTCTGTGATACCTGCATCATCATACGCCCTTGAAAATATTTGATTAAATGAAAGAATACATATTTCCCGGCCGGAGGACAGCACGCCATGGCTGCGCCGTTCGCACCACCTAAACTTTCCGCCCCCGCGGGGCCGCTTTATATATCACGGTCCCTTGCTGTTCATGCTTCGGCAACAGGAATCTACTTCACTATGATGAATGTGTTTTGTGGGGCGCCGCAGATACCGCACACGGCCGGCATGTTCCCGCTCATGGTGTTCCCGCAAATCGGGCACACGGCGTAGAGCACCGGCATCCCCGCCACTTTCTTCTTATCCAGACTGGCGAGAGCATCGGTGTAAAGCTTGTAGTGGATCTTCTCCACTTCGAACGCGTATTTAAACGTGGTCAGGACTTCCGCGACGTTCTCATCGGTCGCTTTCTTGATGAAATCCGGGTACATGCTGACGACCTCGTAATTCTCGCCTTTTATCGCAGTCTCGAGGTTCTCTCGCGTGGACTTCACCGTCACCGAGGGGTTGATCGCGTCCATCTTCTTCCCGAGCTTCGCAAGAGCGCGGGTATGGTTGTTGGCGTGTATCTTCTCGGCCCTGGACGCCGCATCGAAAAGCACCGCGATGGGGGCTAAATTTTCCTCTTTCGCCTTTATCGCGAAAGCCGCGTAGGTGGCGCTCGCCGTCGTCTCACCCGTTATCGCGGCCTTCAGGTTCACCACCGTCTGGGGCTCAGCCTGCTGCGCCTTGCACCCGGCATAGATCAACAATCCTGCCATAAACAACAATACTGTCGCTGCCTTTTTCATGCTTCCCTCCCATGATACCATCACGCAGAATATTCCAGCTCCTGGAATCGGAAATCACCGCACCACGAGCAAACGCAATGCCCCTGCTGACGGCGAGATGTCCAAATTCCGAGCGTGGAATTGATTGACCTCATTCAATAATCTATCACCCATCATGTCAAGTAAAAAGCTCTTTCCCAATCCGGGGGGTAAAATAATAGTTCTTCGTGCATGTACGTCAATATTTTCAACCTGAGATATTGCTCATCTCAAATACCGTAAGCTCTCCGTTGTAACACTCGGATTTCATCGCCCAACCCATCGTCAAAACCCAACCGAACCTTGTTGAAGAATCACAATATGGTGGAATGCCATTTCAATAATAGAGTACGTCCCTTATATGTTATGCTGGATATATAAATAGTATTTCTGAGTAATAGCGAAGAATCTTGCTGTTTCGCCGTTATCAAGTGCTCTGACCCCATTTTTTACGTATTACGATGTCACCCCCTACGGGATTTTACAATAATTAATGAGTCAGCGATTATAAAATGTCATCCCTATGGGATTTTAAGAAAAAAATACGCATACAGGGAATTATGGCGTCTTTGAATGCGGGCACAGGATAGATAATAGGATCACATATATTTTACTCCTCGGTAAACCATGAGATAGTGGCACAAAGCTCCCGCTATGATAAAAAAATGAAAAAATTCATGAAATCCAACATAACCCTGTATCTTCTTAGGCCATTGCATAATATAAAAAACTGCCCCTGCTGTGAATGCAATGCCACCTGCAAATAGGTACCATAGCGATGTGCTATCCA
>DAOLVF010000004.1:0-1748 GCA_035420565.1 Spirochaetota bacterium
GTTGCAGAAGAAGATGTTTGGCATATTGGGGATATCAGAAGAGGACGCTAAAATTAAATTTTCATTTTTACTTGATGCATTGAAGTATGGTGCCCCACCCCATGGCGGTATAGCACTGGGATTGGATAGAATTTTAATGATTTTGTTACAACGAAATTCCATACGTGATGTCATTGCATTTCCAAAGACTCAGAAGGGGCAGTGCCTTATGAGCGAAGCTCCGTCGCCGGTGAGCCCCGAGCAGTTAAAGGAGCTATCCATTAAGGTGGTTGAGGTATAATGGAAAACACAAAGTTTGAAATTGATGATATATCAATCTATAAGCGTATATGTGGCTATAAGGATAAAAATATAAAAACAATTGAAAAACTTCTGGATGTAAAGATTATCCCGCGTGGCAATACATTAATTGTTGAAGCCTTAAATGACAATGCAGTAAAAGCGTTGCAGTTGCTTCATTGCATGGGTGATTATCTGTATATGCGCGACTCATTATATGAATTTGATGATTTTGACATTCGCTATCTGGCTCTTTCCATTAATCAGGGTATAAAAGTTGATGCTGATGAGATCAACAGGTTAAAAATTTTTATACCTGAAACAGGCAAGACAATTGTACCCAAAACAATAAATCAAGCTCATTATATGTCGGCTATCCATAAAAGCCCAATAACCATTTCAATAGGCCCTGCCGGTACCGGTAAAACCTATTTAGCAGTAGCGGTTGGTGTTAAATTTTTATTAACAGGAAGGGTGGAGCGCATCATATTAACACGTCCGGCAGTAGAAGCTGGTGAAAGCCTTGGATACCTGCCCGGTGATTTTATCCAGAAAATTAATCCGTATCTGCGTCCACTGTATGATGCTCTCTTTGATATCCTTCCCTACGAGCGAATATCAAAATATATGGAAAAGGGGATTATTGAGATTGCACCACTGGCATATATGCGCGGAAGAACGCTGAATAAGGCATTTGTTATTCTTGATGAGGCTCAGAATACCACCTCCTCGCAGATGAAGATGTTTTTAACACGGTTGGGAAACAATTCAAAGATGGTTATATCGGGCGATATTACCCAGATTGATCTGGAAAAACCAAAACAATCAGGTTTACTGGCTGCGCAAAAAATACTGCATGGTATAGATGAGATAACCTTTATTGAATTTTTAAAAGAGGATATCTGCAGACATCCAATTGTTGAAAAGATAATTGCAGCGTATGAAAAACATACCGAATAGTATTATCTGGTTATTATTATGCTAAATTCATTTATGGCATTTAAACGGGGCATAGAATTTGCTCTTAAAAAGAAAAGTATACGGCTTTCGTTTATATATACTATTGTAGTTATTGTATCCGCTACTGCGCTTCTTACCATCAATAGAACAGGTGCTACCTACAATTATGAGGCTGGTGATATAGCACGTGAGGATATCCGTGCACCAATGAATATTGAATACCCGGTTGCTTTAGAAACGGAAATAGAAAAAAGCCGTATAGCGGAATCCATGCCTGCGGTATTTGATCTCAACGAATCAATTGTAGAGGATAAGCTTAAGATATGCAATATATTGTGTGAAGCTGTCATTAAGGTTAAGCAGCAGATGCCGGATACCAATCCTTTTGAGCAGGTTTTATTGCTCAGAACCATGCTGCCCGATTATCTCCAGTATTCAGATAAGGTATTAATTGGGCTATTGCAATATGATGAGCAGCTTTTACATAGAGATATGAATAAAGTTATTTT
>DAOLVF010000004.1:1848-5478 GCA_035420565.1 Spirochaetota bacterium
ATTAAGAAAGGACAATCAATTGCGCGTGAAGGGGATACAATCACTGAAGATGTTTTGAAAAAAATTGATATTATCAATAAAAATTCCAGGTTTTCAGGTTTCAGCTTTGTACTGGGATTACTTCTTACCCAATTGGGTTTTCTGATCATTTTTGGCTATTTTTTAATTACCTATTATACCAATCTGGTTGTTGACAATAAGATGCCATTGATTGTGTTTACCCTTGTCATGGCATTTATCATTATTACTTTTTTTATGGCACGATGGCAGGGTAGAATGTTTGAAGGGCTTTTCTTTCCTCTTCTTTTGCCAATACCACTGATAACAATGATATTGGCTATAATGTACAATATCCATATTGCCATGTTAATTGGGATGTATATTGTATTCTTTGTAGCAATTATCACAAAAGGTGATTTTACATCATTACTGCTGGCTTTCAGTTCGGCACTTTCAGGAGTGTTTGTTGTAGGTGATGTAGAACGGCGATCAGACTTTTTACGGGGAGGATTTACTTTAGGACTTATTAACTCGGTGATTGTTGTTTCAGTTGGTTTAATGAATGAATTATCATTTGCTATGATTCTTAATAATATAGGGCTTGCGTTTGTTTCAGGAATTATCAATGCGATAGTTGTTTTTGGAGTATTCCCAATCTATGAAAACCTTTTTGGTTTAACAACAAAATTTAAATTGCTGGAACTATCCGATCTTAATGCACCTATTTTCAGGGAGATGCTTATAAAAGCTCCGGGAACATACAACCATTCAATCATGGTTGCAACGCTTGCTGAATCCGCATGTAAGGAGATTGGAGCCAATGCGTTGCTTGCCAGGGTTGGAGGATATTACCATGATATAGGTAAAATTCAGGATGCAAACTTTTATATTGAAAATAAGGTTACCGATCCGCGCGCTAAAAAGTTATCTGCCCTTGAGTATTGTAAATTGATCATCTCTCATGTTGAGAAGGGAGTTGAGCTGGCGCGCAAAAATAATCTACCCGAGATGGTAATAGATTTTATCCGTGAACATCATGGACAAACAGTAATGACATATTTTTACCATCAGGCACTGGAGGAGAGTGGTGCCAGTGGAGATATTATCCAGAAAAGTGATTTTCAGTATCCCGGTCCTAAACCGCATACACGGGAAACTGCAGTTGTTATGCTTGCAGATGCAATTGAGGCTGCTGCACGTTCTATTCAGGAACCAACCATCGAAAAATTAGAATCGTTGATAAAACGAATAATCAATAACCGTTTGAACGAAGGTGATCTGGATCATGCTGATATTACCATGAATGAGCTTAATAAGATTCAGCATTCCATACTGCGGGTATTGCAGGGAATATTTCACTCACGCATTGAATATCCAACAGATGATGAAATTAATAGATTAGAGCAACGATCAGAGCATGGCCATTAACATTACTATTGAAAGTGAAGATATTTCAGTTTCTAAATATTTAAAAACATTCTGTAAAAAAAACATCAAGGCTATACTACGGTATCTCCACATTGATAATGTTGCTGTAACGCTTGTGCTTACCGGTGATGCATCAATTGCCCGTTTTAACAGAAACTATCGCAAAAAAAAAGGACCAACTGATGTGCTTTCCTTTGCCTACCGCGAGGCGCCAACGCCACTTGCTGACGGTTTGCCTGAATATCTTGGTGATGTAATCATATCACTTGAAACAGCACAAAAACAGGCACAAGAATATAATGTTACCCTGCATGACGAAATGCTGCGGCTTATTGTTCATGGTATGTTGCATCTGTTGGGCTATGACCATGAGCAATATTACAAAAAAAAACAGATGCAAAAAAAAGAAGAAGAACTGCTGCAGCATTTACGTTGATAAGCAACAAAAATAATTTTAGTCTATATTCACAATAGTTTTTATGGTGTTCAGCAGCTCATCGGCTAATTGGTCGTTGCAATGATTTACCTCCTGTGATGCCTGCTTGATATCATCAGCTTGCTTGCATGAGCTAAAATAAAATTTAATCTTGGGCTCCGTACCTGATGGACGCATGGTAACCTTTGATCTATTTTCTAGACTATATTGCAAAACATCCGATGGTGGGAGATTGGCCGGTTTAGTGGCTCCGCTTGCAATGTCTACAATTCCTGCTTTGCCGTCAAGGATGGATACAACCTTTATACCAGCAAACTGCTGTGGAGGGTTGCTGCGAAAATGTTTCATGATGGTTTTTATTTTTTCTATTCCTTCCACTCCTTTCAAGGTCAGTGAAACCAATTTTTCATTGTAGTACCCAAACCTGCTATAAATTTCATATAGAAAGTCGTTAAGCGTTTTGTTTTGTTTATGCAGCCAGTGTGTCATCTCTGCAAAGAAATAGCATGAGCTTACGGCATCTTTGTCGCGCACAAAATCAAGGGGTAAATAACCATAGCTCTCTTCACCGCCAAAGATAAAGGTATGCGTATGCTCATAGTCCCGTATCTTCTTTGCAATCCACTTAAAACCGGTAAGGACATTTTCCATTGATACATTAAACTAATCAGCTATAGCCTGCTGCAGTTCAGTGGTAACAATGGTCTTTACTACAAAACTGTTGCGGGGCAATCTATTGTGATGCTGCCGCTGTAATAAAATATAATACAGCAGCATGCTCCCTATCTGATTGCCGTTTATTAATGTATACTCGCCATTGGTATCTTTGAATGCAACACCCATACGGTCGGCATCAGGGTCGGTGGCAAGTACTATATCGGCATTCATGGTTTTAGCCAATGCTATTGCCATGGTAAGCGCTTCAGGTTCTTCGGGATTTGGTGATGCAACCGTTGGGAAGTTGCCATCCGGAATTGCCTGCTTTTCCACAACGTTGACATTGGTAAATCCAAATTTTTGTAAAATCATGGGTACAATGTTGTAGCCTGTTCCATGAAGCGGCGTAAAAACAATATTGATGGGCGATAGTTCCTGTGATTTGAATATAACACCGGAAAGTTTATCTGCATAGCTATTGATTATTTCATTGCCAGCCAGTTGTATCAATTTATTTCCAGCAGCCTTGTGAAAATCCATCTTTTTAATTTGCGTAATTGCATTAATTTTTTGCACCTCATCAATGATCTCTTTATCCTGCGGAGGAACAACCTGACCGCCGTCGTTCCAGTATACTTTATAGCCGTTATATTCGGGAGGGTTGTGGCTTGCGGTTATAACAATACCGGCGGTTGCCTTGAAATAGCGTATGGCATACGAGCAGATGGGTGTTGGCGTAATATCGCTGAATAGATATACCATGATGCCGTTAGCAGCTAAAATACTGGCTGCCTCCTTTGAAAAAACATCCGACATCCTCCGTGAGTCATAGGCTATGACAACACCCTGTTCAGCGCTCCCTTTTTGTAAAATGTAATTGGCAAGTCCCTGCGTTGCCATACCAACGGTATAGATATTCATCCTGTTGGTACCGGCTCCAATTATACCCCGTAACCCTCCTGTACCAAATTCTAAATTGGTATAGAAGCGTTCATACAGTTCTTTTTCATTGTTTTGTTGTACCAGTTGATTAATTTCATGAATGGTTTCATTATCAAACGGTGGCTGTTGCCATTGCTGTATGCGCTTTGCAATTTCGTTGTCCATAA
>DAOLVF010000004.1:5578-42405 GCA_035420565.1 Spirochaetota bacterium
TCAAACGGTGGCTGTTGCCATTGCTGTATGCGCTTTGCAATTTCGTTGTCCATAACGCTATCTCCCTGAAAATAGATATTGTTGTTTTGGCGCATTGTCATGCGCTCCTATTATGCTATGCAACTATCTACAATTACTAAAAAAATATACAACCCCATATTGTTGCATAAACGGTATTATTACAATTGCAATAGCAAAATTATCAATGCTTTTTTTATAGTATTGTATAATGCAGACCAACTGGCATGTGCTATTGATAAAAACTTTTACATTCATGAAAAAATTTTTTCGTTGCAACAATGGACTGCAATAACCACAATAGAGGCACTATTTCATTATATTTTATGCAGGTTAGTTTTAACCAATGGAAACCATTGTCAATACAGTTTATGAATTCATAGTCAACAATAACCTTATCGTCCCTGGCGACAGGGTACTGGTATCGGTGTCTGCCGGGAAGGATTCCATGGCATTGCTGCATATTCTTTTTGTATTGCGCGTAAGGCTTGATTGCACAATTGCTATCTATCATCTTGACCATACAGTGCGTGGTGATGAATCATTTGATGACCTGCTGTTTGTGATACAGCAGGCAGCACGGTATGGTATTGGTGCATTTGTTGAACGGTATAATTTTAACCAGCATAAAGAAAAAGGCAAAAGCTTTGAGCAGCAGGCACGTGAATACCGCTATGCCCGTTTACAAATGGTAGCACATGAATATGGCTACACAAAGATTGCAACCGCCCACACCTGTGATGATCAGATTGAAACATTGGTTATGCGAATATTTCAGGGAACAGGGCTGCAGGGATTACAGGCAATACCGCTTATCAATAATACTATCATCCGCCCGCTTTTGTCATTGCATGCAGACGATGTCTATGCATATTGTACCTGTAATGAGCTATCGTACCGTCATGATTTAACCAATGATGATACGCACTATCTGCGAAACTTTATACGGCACGAGGTTATCCCTCTGGTTAAAAAAAGGTTCCCCACTTTTGATAAAGCATTGCTCAATTTGCAGCAGCAGGCTCTGGGTGCTGTCAAAAGTATAGAGCAGCTTATGGCAAAGGTTTATCCTGATTGTATCAAACAGGGAGGCAATCATGTTGAGGTGCCTGAGGATGCTCTATCCCTCAATGAATACTTATTCAAATTTTACTGTGCCTCCATTATCAGTAACTATCTCCACAGGTATTGTGATACGGCTATGCTGGATGCGCTTTACAGGGCACATGTATCGGATAAAAAAAATGTAACGCTGTTTGAGGGTAACGGTATATTTGTTTACCGGCGGGTAAAGCAATCGGGTGCAGTGTTGCTGTTTTGCTCTGACCCCATTATGGGCGATAGTAACTATGAATATACAATTCCGCTGGGTGAAGATATTTATATTGATGAATTGGGTTTAACCGTACGCTGTATGGTTATGGAGTCAACGGATGCCATGCCATGCACAGAAAGTAAAACGATAGTGTTGCGCTACACCGGATATGGTGATATCGTTGTCAGAAACAGACGCAGTGGTGATACGATTTTCCGAAAAGCAGGAAGGCGCACCCTGAAGCGTTTATATATTGATTATAAGCTTACGCCTGAACAAAAGCAAAAGCTACCAATCATTGTCGTTGATAACTGTGTGGCTGCGGTATTGTTTGATACAATAATTTCCCAAAAACCAGCAATTTCACAAACTTTTTTGCCGTTGCCGCATGAAAAAATGCTTGTTATTCACTATTGGTATAATCATAATGATTAAATAACACTCACTCGTTACGATGAAGTAACATCATCTGATGCCCTATATATATTTTTTTCTGTAAAGTATATAGTCACATCATACAGAAAAGTTATAGGGGGTGGAATAATTTATTTGAGTATTTCCATAATTGTAGTATCTTGTAAGTGAATACTACAATTGATACTATGACTTCTTAAACAGTAGTGATAATTACTACGGGAGATTATGATGAACAAAGCTGCAAAACAGGTTGCTCTACTTCTGCTTATCGTTGTATTGGCTATAGCAATATTCAGGATGAATGAAGTAAATTCTCAGAAGGTTGAGCAACTACAATATAGTGATTTCATAAAGAAAGTATACGAAAATAAGGTAAAATCGGTTAGCATCGTTAACGGTAAAAAAATAGAAGGCGCCTATACCAAGGGTGATAAGGTGTATCTCTTTGAGACAGTTATCCCCTATGCTGATCCTGATTTGATTAAAACGCTTATCAAGAATAAGGTAGAGGTTAAAGGCGAAGAGGTTGATGATAATTTCTTCTGGAAGGGTTTACTTAATTTCCTCCCATGGTTGCTATTTTTTGGATTTATCTGGTTTTTCATGATACGTCAGATACAGTCTACCGGTAACAAAGCTATGAGTTTTGGCAAGGTAAGAGCAAAATTACAACCAGAAACAAAGAACAAGGTAACCTTTGCAGATGTTGCAGGTGTCGATGAAGCAAAAGTTGAACTGCAGGAGATTATTGAATTTTTAAAAGATCCTAAAAAATTCATCACAATTGGAGCAAAAATTCCCAAAGGCGTTCTTCTGGTTGGCCCTCCGGGAACGGGTAAAACATTGCTGGCACGTGCAGTTGCCGGGGAAGCAGGCGTACCATTTTTTTCCATCAGCGGTTCTGATTTTGTAGAGATGTTTGTTGGTGTTGGCGCTTCGCGAGTTCGTGATCTTTTTGAACAGGGTAAACGCAATGCTCCCTGTATCATTTTTATTGATGAGATAGATGCTGTTGGCAGATTGCGTGGAGCAGGGTTGGGTGGTGGCCATGATGAACGAGAACAAACATTAAATCAATTACTGGTTGAAATGGATGGCTTCGAAACCAATGAAGGTGTGATTATTGTTGCAGCAACCAACCGTCCTGATGTTCTTGACCCGGCATTACTGCGTCCGGGGCGATTTGATCGTCAGGTTGTTGTGGATATACCTGATATCAAAGGCAGGGAAAAGATACTGGCTGTTCATACGCGCAAAATTCCTTTGGCAAAGGATGTAGACCTCAAGGTTATTGCTCGTGGGACACCGGGATTTACCGGCGCTGATTTAGCAAATCTTGTTAATGAAGCAGCACTGCTGGCTGCGCGAAGAAATAAAAAGCGTGTAACAATGCTTGAAATGGAAGATGCTAAGGACAAGGTATTGATGGGACCAGAACGTAAATCAGTGCTTATTTCAGCAGAGGAGAAAAAAGTCATTGCATACCATGAAGCCGGGCATGCTATTCTGGGTATCCTGACAGGAACTGACCCTATTCATAAAGTTACCGTAATACCACGCGGCAGGGCGCTGGGATTAACAATGCATTTGCCAAAAGAGGAACGACATATCCATAATAAAGGATACTGGCTTGATCAGATAACCATATTGTTTGGCGGCCATGTAGCCGAAAAGATAAAATTTGGACAGGTTACCACAGGAGCAAGCAATGATATAGAGCGTGCCACCGATATTGCACGGAGGATGGTTTGTGAGTGGGGGATGAGTGAAACGTTAGGCCCCCTTGCTTTTGGTAAAAAAAGTGAACAAATCTTTCTTGCACGGGAGATAGCTCAGCACAGAGACTACAGCGAGCAAACAGCACAGCTCATTGATAAAGAAGTGCATGAAATAGTTACAAGCTGCCGTGATAGAGCTATTATATTAATTGAAGAACATGCTGACAAATTTGAACTCATAGCAACAAACCTTATTGAACGCGAAACACTGAATGCACAGGAAATTGAACTGTTAATGAAAGGTGAACCGTTGCCGCTAATTCATAACGGTGATAGTGAACCACCTGATGAAGATGAGCCAAAGATTGGAAAGGCAAAAAGAAAAACTGTATCCAAATCATTGTTGGATAAAGAAATAATTCCAACATAGATGTCATTGAGGTTAGCATGATTGATGATGAATTGGACAGGATATTGCAGGACATTGAACCCGAACAGGATTATTTAACAAAAAAAGTAAATGCCAGTAAAAAATATGAAGAATATATACTTGATGAAATAACCGAAGATAACAAAGAAATAACTTATACTCCTGAAAAAAAAGAAATATCATTAATTGCCAGGTATTTTGTAAATGGTCTTGTTAACGGTATCCATCGACATATAGAATTATCTCGGTCAATTCGTTCGCGTATGGATATAGCTGAAATTCCTGAACAAATTGTTCCAATTTTAAAAAAATCATCCTATGCTATTTTTAAACTTATTGAAGATATTGAGATTTTATCAGATAAATGTATTAACGAGATCAATGAAACTAATTTAAAGAGGAGAGCAACAAAGGATTTCCCGCTTTATTTTGCTGACGATTTTCCTGATGATAACAGGCTGGATTTTATTGTGCTTAAAGATACCTATGTATTGCTACGATTATTTAATAGCCAGATAAAGAAGGATTGGGTTGAATTAGAAAAACAAACATCAGTATTTAATTTTTCTGAAGGTGGTAAGCAATTAGCATTTCAGTTGAATGATAGTATTGTTGAAGCTTTACAGTTATGCAAGGCAACCGATATTTTAATTGAGTTAATTGCCAATCATTTAGGATTGCCTCCCCATTATTATAATGCACCAGATGCTGAGATTAAATCCAGAATTCAATTTGCTGAATTTAAATCCTATACATTGCCATCAATAATTGGTAATATTCACAAAGATGAAAATGATACCAGGTCAATTGAATCAGAGCTGCAAACATTGCAGGCAGATTCATCTGATGCTACAATAAATGAAAAGTTTGAAGACGAAAAACTGAATCCCCATAATCATAAAGTAGAATCAAAAAAAATTTTTAATCGCAATGATCAAAATAATGAATTAACCAAACAAGCTAACGTTTTTTTTACAGTTAAAGGCAGCAAACCATGGAATACGCGCGATCCCTACATTCTTCCAGTTGATGAGAATGTGTTGCTTGTTGAAGAGGAAGATCTTGAATATATGGTTTATTATTCCAGAACATCAATGAATGAAGAGCAAATTAAAGCAGAATTACGAAGGGCTTTATTGAAATTAACTATTGATAGACAAAAATATGATATTGTTGAAGAATATATAGAATACATCAATAAGAAGAGTATTTCGGTATTACAGGAAATGCTTGAATATTTTCATATCGACGATACCGATCAATGGCTTTTTTATTACCATTTGGGCCCTCAAACTATATGTCGCATTGTTTTAGCAGATATGCAGCTTACTGGTGAGGGTTACTGTTTTAGTTCACGTGATGGTAAAAAGATAAGGAAATTATTACCTTATGAATTTATTAAGAAGATGTCTCTGGAATGGTGCGAAAATAATATTAATAACAGGGATATACCGTTTGATAGTGTCAATGCATTAGATTTAATACGAAGGCAGGTTTCTAAAAAATATTATTCAGAAGTTGATGAATTTGTTACAAAAATTGATTCTTATCTGGGGACGCTGGATTCTGAAATTTTGAAAAAACTTGATAGGCGATTATTTATAAAACAAAAAGCTTTACAGATATATAACCCAAAGCAAATACTGGTATATAATCGATTTATAGATAAAACAATTTTTAAATAATAGGGAGCCCATGTTTGATATAAAAAAATATCACGGTGATGAAAAATTTTTAAAAATCTTAGATAAGAATGCTATTGCAATAGATATTTATACCCTTAAAGCCGCAATCCTTGGTGTTCAGGCTTCAGGGGGGGATTTTTCAATGAAAATGCTTGCAAAAGATTTTTTTAGTGATGAAGCACTGGATAATAAGGCTCTG
This sequence comes from Spirochaetota bacterium, assembly GCA_035420565.1. Lineage (GTDB taxonomy): Bacteria > Spirochaetota > UBA4802 > UBA4802 > UB4802 > UBA4802. Next base: position 11,361 of record DAOLVF010000004.1, read on the forward strand.
GCTGATCAACTGGAATCGTTATGGTTTTATCTTCTGCGGTTGCAGCGTTTTGATGATGGTGAACTGGAACAACCCTGCTATGAGGATAAAACACGAGAGATGTATCTATCCTATGTAAAATCATCAATACTTCGTGCAGAAACCTTTTTGAAATATCTTGCAATGGGAAGTATTGATGAAATGAGAAAAAACAAGAAGGTTGATACAATTTACTCATTGTTTATAGGTAATGTTAATTTATTAAAGTCATTACAAACAAGTATGGAAGAAAAATGGACTGATGAGGATTTTACCGGGGATACAACATTTTTGCAAAAATTAACCGGATTTATACGTGTAATGTGGGATACCAAAATTGCGTTGAAGGAACATGCAAAAATTTTTAAATTGCAAAAGATGAATAATAAAAATATCATTCATGTACTGGAAAAGCAGACTGGTGCACAGATTGGGCGCAATGAACAATGCCCCTGCGGCAGTGGGAAGAAATACAAAAATTGTTGTGGCTCATAGATATAACCCGGTAGTTTGCCGTTATTTCATGAGAGCATTGCCAGTATATGTTTTTTTCGTATTCCTTCCAGGATGTTTATTGTATGCAGACGTTTGCTGTTTTCAAATAGTGCAGGTATGTCTTGTAATGATTCTACTTTCTTTTTTGCTTCTTCACGTGCTATGCTTATAAGCTCAAAATCGTTGATAGGGTCGGCAAATTCAAAAGCTATACCTTTTCCATGCTGGCGTGTTCCAATAAATTCGCCGGCGCCACGTATTTTCAGATCTTCTTCGGCAATGATAAAGCCATCATCGGTAGAAGTTAAAATATTTATGCGTTGCATACTTTCGGGTGTAATAGAGTCAGGATATATCAGAATACAAAATGATTTGTATGTACCACGCCCAACACGTCCACGGAGCTGATGAAGCTGAGATAATCCAAAACGCTCTGCATGCTCAATAACAATAATAGAAGCATTGGCAACATCAATCCCAACTTCAATAACGGTTGTACTGACAAGCATATCCAGTGCATGATTATTAAAGAGGCTCATAATCTTTTCTTTATCGTTGTTTGGAAGTTTTCCATGCAGAAGTGCAATGGATTTATTGGGAAATCGTTTCTGTAACTGTTTAAAAGTAGCGGTTGCTGATTTTAGATCTAATTTTTCAGAATCGTCAATAAGAGGCAGTACATAGTATACCTGTCTGCCCTCATCCATATACTTTTCGAGTGAGCGGTATACTGCTTCCAGTTTTGATACTGGAAATGCTAACGTTGTTATGGGAATTCTATTAGCTGGCTTTTCTTTTATTATTGAAATATCAAGATCCCCGTATAATGTTAGCGATAGTGACCGGGGAATGGGAGTTGCTGTCATAACCAGTAAATCAGGGATGGCACCTTTTGTTCTTAGCTGGGCACGCTGATTGACACCAAACCTATGCTGTTCATCAATAATGATAAAACCTAAATTGGCAAATTCTACTGTTTCCTGAATAAGAGCATGTGTTCCAATTATTACATCGATGCTGCTGTTGTTTAAACCATTAAGAATAGATTTACGCTCAGCCTGTGATGTTGAACCAGTAAGTACAGCAACAGAGATGGTATTGGGTAGCAGCCTTTTAAAGGTTGCATAATGTTGCTGTGCCAATATCTCGGTTGGTGCCATAAACGCTACCTGCTGACCTCGGCTTACCACTGCTATACTTGCAATAAGGGAAACAACGGTTTTACCGGAACCAACATCGCCCTGTAACATGCGGTTCATTGGAAAATCTGCATTTAAATCATTAATAATTTCTTCTATTGCCTGTAGCTGGTCACCGGTTAATTGAAATGGAAGATTTTTTATAAATGCATGATATGTTGCAGTATTTATCATTGGTTTATTTTGTTTATTTGTCTGTCGGATATACTGTCGTGAAAGATGCAGATAGTATTGCAAAAAGAAAAGTTCGTTGAACGCAAGCCTCTTCCGTGCATTGTAAGCTTCATCCATAGATGATGGAAAATGAATACATTCAATTGCCTGTGATAACGGCATGCATTGTAAACGGTTAAGCATGTCCTCATCAAAAGGTTCAGTAATATATTGGTTTGCTTCTGATAATACTGTGTAAATAATCTTTCTGAAAAACCGTGAATTAAAACCATTTGTTTTTAAATTTTCGGTTGAGGGATATATGGGGACTATTCTGCCTGTATGCAATGTATCAGAACTATCTCCAATAAAATCGTATTCGGGATGTATTATCTGCTTATTGGTGTAGTAATCAACTCGTCCTGAAAATAAAACCGTATCACCTTTTTCAAAAAGTTTGATAAAATACTGAATGCCTCCAAAAAATACCCCTGAAAGAGTATCAGTACCATCATCAATAACTATCTCCAAAAATTTTTTTTTATGGCCTGATATCTTTACCTGTTTTACAATGCCCATTACAGTAACAAAATCATTGACAAAACAATTGTTAATGCTTTTTGTATTGGAACGGTCAATATATTTCCTTGGCAAAAAATACAGTAAATCTTCAACGGTTTCAAGCCCTAATTCATTATATAACAGTGCTGCCCGCTTTGGGCCAATGCCCTTGATATATTGAATGCTTTTATCAAGCACGGTTACTCCTCTTCAGCAATATACCAGACCTGTCCGGGAATCTGAACGTACTTTCCATCCCGAGTATAAAAGTAAGAATAGTTCCGGCTATCCTCTGGTGTTGTAATTTTTTGTACTCCATACCAGCGTTTGATGATTTTTCCATCATAACCAAATACTGTAATGGTTAAGTTTTGCCCTGTAATAGTTTCTATCTTTCGCTGAGTAATATTTTTTTGCTCATAGGTGAAAAAATACTTAAAATAAAAATACATCCCAAGTACTATAACAATAAGCAAGGTGCTACCAAAAATATATAGTTTAGTTTTTGTGCTCATACAAGCCTCTATCAAAATGGGATTTGCTTATCAATAGCATACGATTACTCTATACATCGTAGCAAAGCAAAGAAAATGTCAAATCTTAATATATTTCAGTTAATTAAAAAATGTAGCTTGACTTTATGAGTAACCATTGTAACAATCATAATCAATATAAACCATATAATACAAGAGAAATATTTTTTAAAAATTGAGATGAATATGGAAAAAAGATTGTTATTATATCTACTATCGCTCATTGTCATTATGCTCCTGACTATTGGATGTAAAAAAGAAAAAGTTATGGAGATAGAACCCAATGATACCTATACCCAATCAAACCTGATTGCAATTGGTAAGCCAATTGATGGATTTATAAATACCGAAAGTGATATTGATTTTTATTGTCTCGAGGTACTGAATCCATGCTTGTTAGACATTAACGTCAGTGCCGTGAAAGGAGTGAATAGTGCATTTACTATCTGGAAGGAAAGTGAAGGTAGTATTGTGCCATTAAAATATGTTGATGATTTGCGAAAGTCAGCCCCTGAGCGTTTTTGCGGTATATATGTGGAAAATGGAAGGTACTATATATCAATCTCCCATGGCGACAAAGATCAGGCGGTAAAAAATACCGAAAACCCTTACACACTGTTGATACTTGAAGAATCTGCTGATGGTTTTGAGAAAGAACCAAATGATACAATCCTTGCCGCAAATCCAATACAGATAGATATCCCGGTAAGGGGCTACTATTCACCTGCTTTTAATAAGGCAAATACCAATGCAGTTAATCCAAACCGTGAGGAGGATTGGTTCACATTTTATGTCGAAGATGCTCCAGTAGTGTGTGATGTGGAGCTATCGGGTGTTGCGGGGATTGAAGCACTGCTTGATATTGTTGATGCTCAGGGCACTGTGCTTTTTTCGTCTACCTCGCAGGGTATTGGTGTAAGTCAGATGGCAAAAGGGATTGGATTATCTGTAGCAGGGAATTACTACATTATGGTTGCAGCTAAAAATTATAATGCCAACAACGATGTTCCCTACAGCCTTATTTGTACAACTCGAAATTATGATAATAAAACCGAGATAGAACCAAACAATATCATGGAATCGGCAACTCCCATGGTTACCGAAATTATTTATGGCAGGATTTATCCTGACAATGACATTGACTATTATCAGTATATGGGCGATAGTTCCAATGATGTATTTTACCGTATCGAGATAAATCCGCCAATGACTCTTGATGTAGTATCTGCAGTTTATACTAAAAAAGGTGAAGAAATAACTTCTATAAATAATAACGGGACAGGTGATAAGGAAGTATATCCCAATGTAAAGCTGAATGCACCTTTTTATGTTAAAGTATGGGCTAAGCGCGGACAGGTTGACATGGATAATAGCTACGCTTTGCGGATAGTTCCTGTTCAAATGGGAAATCTTGTTGATAGTGAACCTAATGATACAAAAGAACAGGCTAACAATGTGCAGGGAACGTTGATAAATGGATATATTTCAAAAAAACACGATATTGATTTTTATGTTTTACACTATAAAGGGCGTCAAAAAAAATATTTTTCCATTAAAGCGCCTGATACCATACCTATATCATTTTCTGTTACTGATTCATTGGGATATATAATACAATCAATTACTGTGAAAGCAGGTAGTTCAAATACATTGCATGAGATAGTTGATATGAAAGGATACTGCATTGTTAAACCATTGAATGAAATGTATGACGGACTATATACTATTGAAATAAAGGATAGACCATGAACAAAAGAAGGATGCTCATTTTATTTTTTTTGGTGTTATTTATTGCTTCAGGATGTAAAACGGTGCCAAAATATGAACCACCTATAGAGCCAATCATCAGTCCAACCGAGGTGAATGTCAATTTCAGGTTTATTGCTTATGATACAGGAATTACCACTCCGGATGAAGATAAACGGTGCTACTATAAAATTTTTATTGATAAGATAGACGCTGGCAGGACAACCATTGGGCTTGAATCACAGAAAAAGTATTTTGAGGCTAAACTATCATCCAATATGCATCTTATAGTGGTTGAAAAATGGGTACTTGATGAACGTGAAGGTGAATATAAAAAAGTAAATAATATTTTGCAGCCAAAGCCAAACTTCTTTTATTTTGAAACAAAAGCCTCATCATTAACCGAGCTCATAATGATCAATGATAAGATGGTTAATAAAGCACAGTTTACTGTTACCTTGCAATAAAAAGCCAAACTGTGCTTTATACTTCTTATAATTCACATAATTCGTATATCATGCTACCTGCATATCACACATTCGCTCAGCAGTTACAATAACAAAGCACTATAATGAGTGCAATTATAACAATCTATTTTGCAGGAGGATTTTGCATTTGCTGTTGAGGCTGTGGTACATGCTCCTGCTGAGGCGCTTGTTGCACCGGTGATTGTGTATTCAATTCTTTGCGCAGTAAATCCATGTTCTTCTCTATCTTCTTTTCATCACGCAATGTATCAACCAGCTCTTTGATCTTCATATTGAGCTTTTGCTGAAAAAGCTGCTGCTTTATGTACATTTCAGCCTGGTCAATTGGTACCCCTTTAAAACGGGCGCGCTGCTGGTTATATATCATCTCAACCTCCTGCGGGGCAATGGATATATCATTTTTAAACTTTTCGCGGATATAGTATTGCACTACAAGCCCTTCCTTGGAGATATCTAAAAGAGTCTGCAATTCTTCATTTTTTAATATGCCATCATCAATGGCTTTTTTATACACAAGGCGCTGTTGTATCATTTGCTCAAGAAAGTTGTTTTTATTAAGAATAGGGTTGCGCTCAAGCTGAGCAGGATCCTGAGCCAATTTATCTATCTCTTCTTTAGGAAGATTGTAGATGCTTTTCATCTGTGCATAATAGTATGCATTGAGTTCATTGTCGGTTATCGTTTCATCATCAATCTTTGCAATCCATTTGCCGCCGTATTGGTTGCCGCATGAAATAACCATAGCCAGAACCATAATTGCAATTGCACAATACAAAAACTTTGTTTTCATAGTATCCATCCTTCTATGTTTTATATAAAATTAAAAATATACCTCCGCAATGGGAGGGTTGCCTTTCAACACAATTTTTAATTGTAAGATAGTTACTATACTATGATAATTGTTGCAACAATTTTTTTATTTCCTCAAGTTTTTTTTCAGGAGGTATTATCCCTGTAACAACATTAACGACCTCTTTATCATAACGATCAATGGATATACGCTTATCCTTCTGAATCAGGGTAACCAGCTTTTTAACATCTAATTTTGATTCTCTGGTAATGCGCATTTTTATGAGCTTTGTATCTTCAATAATTTCATCAATATAAAGCTGGGAAGCAAGGGTACGCACCTCTTCCATAGCTATAAGCGATACCACCTCTTTGGGAGGCTGTCCAAACCTGTCGATCATCTCACGTGTTAATTTGTTGAGTTCATCAAGCGTTTCGCATGCTTCATACCGCTTGTAAAATTCAATCTTCTGTTTTTCATCAGCAATATAGCTGTCAGGTATAAAGATGTCAGTTTTAACATATACAGGAGTTCTGAATATATGAACGGGCTTTTCACCTTTAAGGTTGCGTACAGTATCTTCTAAAAGCTGGCAGTACAGATCAAATCCAACATCCATGATATTGCCCGATTGCTCTCTTCCAAGGATATTGCCCGAGCCTCGTATCTCCAGATCTTTCATGGCTATTTTAAAGCCGCTGCCAATGTCGGTATATTCAGCTATGACCTGCAATCGCTTTTGAGCATCCTCTGTTATGGGTGCATTTTTTGGATAAAATAGGTATGCATACGCCTGCCTGTCAGATCTGCCAACCCTCCCTTTTAACTGATATAGCTGCGATAGTCCCATGGTATCGGCACGGTTGATGATGATGGTGTTTACATTGGGCATATCAAGCCCTGATTCAATGATGGATGTGGAAACCAGAACATCGTATCTGCCGTTAATAAAGTCTACCATGACCTCCTCAAGCTCATGCTCGTGCATCCTGCCATGTGCCACACAGAACGTTGCCTCGGGGACCAGCTTTTCCAGGTACTGTGCCTGCTCATAGATGGTACTGATGCGATTATGAACAAAAAATACCTGCCCTTTGCGTTGTATCTCGTTTTGTATGGCCATGCGAACTATATCAGGATTGTCTTCAATAACCAGTGTTTCGATTGACTGCCTGCTTTCCGGCGGTGTTGCAATAATTGTTAAATCCCGTATGCCAGCCAATGCCATATGCAGGGTACGCGGAATGGGAGTAGCCGAAAGCGTAATGACATCAACAAGCAGCCGCAATTTTTTTAGATACTCCTTATGTTTAACCCCAAAGTGCTGTTCTTCGTCAATGACAACAAGCCCTAAATTTTTGAAGCTTACATCCTTTGCAAGCAGAGCATGTGTTCCAATAACAATATCTACTGTACCGGTTTTAATTTTTTCCTTTATGGATTTTATCTGCTGTTGCGTTTTAAAGCGTGATAGCATGTCGATAGTTACCGGATAATCAGCAAAACGTTTGATAAAGGTATTATAGTGCTGCATTGCTAAAACTGTTGTAGGAACAAGTATTGCTACCTGTTTCCCGGCCATAACTGCCTTAAATGCTGCTCGTATTGCCACTTCTGTTTTTCCAAATCCAACGTCACCGCAAACCAATCTGTCCATAGGCTGTGATTTTTCCATGTCATCCTTGACATCTTCAATGGCAGTTATCTGATCCGGCGTTTCTTCATATTCAAACTTTGATTCAAACTCCTCCTGCCATATGGTATCAGGCGGAAATTGATAGCCTTTCAGCGCTTTACGCTGTGAATAAATTTTTAGCAGGTCGTGTGCTATCTCCTCGACTGATTCCTGCACACGCTGCTTTATCCTGTTCCATGCTGATTTTTTCCCCAGTGCATCAATGCGCGGTTGCCTGCCATCAAGCCCCACGTAGCGCTGAACCATATTGATCTGATCAAGCGATACATAGAGCTTATCGCCATCTGCATATTCAATAACAATAAAATCACGTTCAACGCCACCTGCGCTCATGCGTTCAATTGCCTTAAAAACACCTATGCCATGGTTAATATGAACAACGTAATCTCCCGGCGATAGTTCTAAAAATGTATCGATTGGTCGGGAATATTTTTGTTTAAAATGTTTTTTCTTCCGGTATGATTTCCCAAAAATTTCATGGTCGGTAATAATCAAGGTTTTTATTGCCGATATTTCAAAACCTTCATGAAGATTTGAAATGACAATAGTAAATTGCTTATCCGGGTTAAATGCATCAAAGGTATCTTCAGGATGAAACTCGCCGAAGAGGTCGTATAATCTTCTTGCCTGTCCTTCAAACGATGTGCTGACAATGATGTGCCATCCTTCATCAATGCGCTTTGAACATTCACTGCGAACATCGGCAATGCGTCCCTGAAAGGATGGTATGCTTTTTAACTGCCATACCAGGGATGAGTCAGCTATAAACGGTTGAAGACGTACCGCCTGCTTTTCAATTTCCGGGTAACTATCGCCCAGCAAAATTTGTGAATCATGGGGGAACACTGCCATATCCTTTTTGTGCATGTAGAGCTGATGGTATGTTCGTTCCAATTCTGCAAGTTTTGCTTTGAGCTGTGATGGGTCACACAAAAAAACGGTTGGTTGTGTTGCAATTGACAGTATGGTGGTGCCCGGAATAATGATAGGGAACAGGTCGTAAATACCCGGTATGGATTGTTTTTCCATGCTATCAAGTTGCTTTTGAAGGGAACTGTCGCCCACAGGTTGTAAGGCTTTTTTTAATTGTTCTTTTTGTGATGGGGACAACAAAAGTTCACGGCGCGGATAAATGGTAATTGCATCAGTTTCCGTAAGCGAAACCTGCGTCACAGGGTCAAAGTAGCGGATGGATTCGCAGGTATCCCCAAAAAAATCACAGCGCACCGGATTGGTGCAATTGGGCAGGAATATATCGATGATACCTCCCTTTACCGAAAATTGCCCAAAACGGTCAACACGGGTTTCACGCTCATAGCCGTAGCTGGCAAGCGTTTCAAGGATAACCTCAAAGGGATATTCCTCGCCCTTATGGATGGTGATGCCTTTTTTTAAAAAAAATTCTTTATGAGGGATGGCTCTGAGCAGAGATTCAACAGTTGCAACAACAATGACGGGATTACCCGATAAAAGCTGATACAGCGCTGTGATGCGGTCGCGCTCGATAGCTGATGAAGGATTAACCATCTCATAGGGTAAAACCTCAAGGGGAGGATAGGGAAATATATGTTCTTCGCTGGTAAATGCTGATAGGCAGGCTATAAACTGATTCATTGCGTGGTAATCTGCTGTAACTGCGATTATCTGCGATGGTGCATGGTTAAACGCTGTTGCAACAATAAACGGGAAGGTTGAAGGGTGAATACCTTCTATAGAAAAAGCTCCCCGGGATGCTAATAGTGGTTTGCACTCATCAGTAGAGGCATAGATTTGTGTTAATTTTTTCAGGACCATTGCATTATTACAACTTTATAGAGGATACTATTTAGCACCACAGTGAATCCGTATCAGGCTCTGACCCCATGGTTGCGATGTTGATTGATGCATTGATAATTATTACTATAGTGTACAGTGTTTTTGGGCATTTTTCAATCTTTTTATGATGCTCTGACCCCACTATTGCTTGCCAGCGTCAGGGGCAAGGTGTGGCTGTGGCACCGTATCATGAGTAACGACTTTGTTGATTGTAGCCTCGTTGTGATAGTACTGCATACCGTAATAGATTCCTGCTGATATGCCTATTACCCCTGAGGTTATGGTTATTGCTGAGATAATGGTTGTAACAATCCCAAAATTGGTCCAATAGTATACCGCAACGCCTGCACATGTTGAAATGATACCGCTGGCAGAAAAGAACATGGCATTGTAGCCGTTGTGCAGCATATTAGAACGCGACTGGCTTAAATAATACACAAGCTCATTTGCATTGAGGGTATCAACAGCATTGTGCCGGGATACATCTATGGTAAAGCTTCCTTTTACAGGGTATCGTTTATGATGATAATATCGGCTATTGACGGGTTTGTTGTTTGAAAGCAGGTGTATGGTGTATGTGTAGGTGTCCGGGGTCAGAACAACAGGTATGGTAGCAACGCAATATATGCTATCCACTGTCAGGGGAGTCAGGGTAAATTCATTGCTCTGACCCCTGCTGTCAGTGAGTGTTAGCTTAACTACAAATGGTTTGGCGGCGGTGTTATAGATATCACACCATATAAAATAGGGTGTTTGGGTGCTGATTGTAGCACCAGGGTATTGCAATGGCTGCGCCGCAGTGTTGATCTGTGCAAATGCACCGGTGCAGGTTAAAAATAAAATAATGAGTATACTGAGATATCGCATAGCTTTACCTTGACAATTACATGAGAGTACTTTACAGTGTCAGAGCAATGATGGTACAACAATAAAATGGTGATGAGAATAATGCAATGAAAAATCTTGTATTGGTAGTTTTATTATTGCTTTCGGGACAAACCGATACCGATGAACTTCAAAAACTTTTTCATAATTTCAATGTACAAAGCATTGATGCATCCATTGTGCAGGTTATTGCCGAAACAGGAAAAGAAACTCAGCGCTATGAAGGGCGATACCGGGCATATAACGATTGCATGCGCATTGACTACAGTAAGCCTTTTCGGCAGATAGTTATTGTCAATGGAGGGAAGCTCTTGTGGTATTATCCTGAAACTAAAGAGCTATGGACAATGTCACAGGGGAATGTTCCTGCTGTCCATCCGTATGCGCAATGTGATATCGTAAACGAAAGGATTGTTGTTAAAAGTAAAAAGAAGGTATGGTATGGTTTTTTTAATAGCGGCTATCGCTATACATTGTTTGATTCAAAAACCGGTGTTACCTTAGAATTAACCATTGATAAAGATAAAGGCTACCCGGTAAAAAAGATTACCTATACTGCACAGTCTATTGAGGTTATGAGGGAATTGTACAGCGATTACACCTTGATACAGGGTATATGGTTCCCGGCTACCGTAGAGGTTATAGCACGTACGCATACCGGGACAACACGCAATGTAACGCGCTATTATAATATTATTCTCAATGGTAACGTATCCACTGATATCTTTACCTTACAGCTTCCAAAAGGTGTCAGAGCTAAAACGATGTGAGGATAGTGTGCGCCAGTGTAGTGGTGTTCTTTTTTTTCTTTTCTTTTTTCTTTTATTTGCTGCTGATTGCATGGCAACAATAGCTGTTGAGGGCTTAACGGTTAATGTTGATATTCAGGACATCATCAATCAGGGTGTCAATAATCAAAAAGAAGCGGAATACTGGGCGATAGTTATTACCAACAGGCTCCACAGTCAGGGATATACCACAAGTTATGTAGCACACTATGAACTTCGTGATGATGTATGTACTCTGTATATTGTTGAGTCGCATATTGCTGATATTCAGGTCCATACGGATGCCTATATACAGGATGCTCTAACACAGGATGTAACAGCATTGCTGGGCTCAGTGTACAACAAACATACAGTCTATAACCTCCTTGCACAGTTAAAGCAAAAATATATGCTTCAGTCCATCAATGTCAATGTTGTCAATTATAACAATGGCAGCGATGTCAGCCTCATTATTGAGGCAAAACCAGAGCATTTTATCTATTCATTTGAGATATCAATGCTGCCCATCTATGGTATAAAGCCTGCCGTCACCATGACCATGCCCATGCAGGATGCGTATTGTTCAGTAAAGGGGCAGATGGCTTTTGATGACCAGCGTATAACCTTAAAACAGGGCGGATTTGATTACATGAACTATCGCTCAAAAGCTGCCTGGCATACTGGTATTGATGCTCAGGAGGAATATGGCGTGTGGGAGCGCTATTCACGCAGCTTTACCCTGACACAATGCAGGGCGTATCTGGGATTGGGTACCATCATGGAGGCAGGCATGTATGATGTTTCAGCGTTTATCTATGGCGTGGCAGCATATTACAGCATGTCAGAACTTGAGAACGATGTATCGCATGATGCTGGAGCGGAGTTGCGTATTACGGCAACTGATCAAAGGCATTCTATTGTATATGAAAAATCCATGGTTACCCTGTCGTTTATAGCAGCGTATGCCAATGAAGCTTTTATAACCTCCCGTATTGCTGGCTCAGTCCCTATTCAAATAACCAGCCGTTTCTACTGTATTCCAAACATATATAGCTTCCATACAACATCCAGTGAACGGATATATGCCGAGTATGTGTTTGATAGTTACCTGTTAGGATATTCTGACCGCTATACCTCAACTCATTCCCGTCATATAGTCGGAATGCAATTGGTATATGAAGCTTTGTACGAGCTTTTGTATTGTAAGATATTTGGTTCGGCAGGCATCTATAAGGATGAATATGCAGCATGGGATAACACCGCCAGTTATGGGTTTGCAGTAGATATTGTGTATGGACGTATAGTTGCAACAGTGGGGTGCGCATGGAATGTTGAGGAGCACTTTGATACATGCTATTTTTTTACAGGGGTAAAAGCACGCTGGTAATTTTATATGTCATATCTCCTGTTCATTTATTTCATTTATTTCATTTATTCATTTTTTGGTTTGTATTTAATCAGTTGTTGTATTGTCACATGGTAGTTATTACTGAGTAACAAATAATTATTTTACATAAATGCCTGTTTTTGTGGTATATATCATTTATATATCATAATTAAGAAGGACCGGTGGATGGATACTGAATGTGGTATGGTAAAAGAGGTGCGAGGCAACCTTGTTTGTGTGGCGGCTGATCCTGCTTCGCTTTGTGCTACATGTTCAAGCCAGTGTATGATGCGCCAGAAGGGAAGGGATATCTGGATACAAAATACTCTTGATGCAAAGGTTGGCGACAGGGTATACTTTGTTTTTCCACCAGGGGCGGTTGTTCTTTCTTCAGGGGTGTTGTATGGCATACCCATTGTGCTTCTTATAGCTGGCATTATTATAGGGGCGCTTTATCCGTTACCATTTTTTAACGACAGGGAGCTTTCGGCGATAGTTATGGGGATTATCTTTTTAGCGTTATCATTTGTTTTTATACAGATAGTGTCACAATACATTGCAGCAAAAAATATGGTAAACCCGGTAATGGTAAAGGTTGAAAAGGCAGTATAAAAAAATTGTAGACATCTTTTATTAAAGAAGCAACAGTATCACTTTGACGTTATGCTGGGTGATAGTTACTGATACATAGAGTAACTATCGCATAACTGTAGTTTTGTGATAAGTTACCCATGGTTGTTAAGCTTACCAACTACGGGATGAAAATGTAGAGTTATCGTTATTCTGAGCGATAGCGAAGAAACTCCTTTATAAACGAATAGATGCTTCGGGGCTGTGTCCCTCAGAATGACGGTAATGCTGGTATGTCATTCTGAATGAAATGAAGAAGCTCGCTGTTAAAAGGATAGGTTTTTTGGTCGCTAACGCTTTTTCATAATGGCGCAGTACTATTTCTATTTTCGGAGGAATACGTGATGGCAGTAAACATAGCAGATAAGAAAAAACAAGTGAAGGAAGAGATTGAAAAATTACAGCATGAATTAAAGATAGAATTGCCTAAACGCATTGCCGAAGCACGATCAAAAGGGGATTTGAAGGAAAATGCTGAGTACCATGCTGCCCGTGAACGCCAATCGTTTGTGCAGGCACAGATTTCATATCTAAGCAAACAGCTCAGCCTTATTGATAGCATCGACATATCCACTATTGAACAGGGAAAGGTTGACTTTGGCTCTGTTGTGACTGTTCGCAATCTGGATAATGATGAGGTTGCCCGGTTTACTATCGTTACCCCGGATGAGGTTGATGCTTCGGAAGGCAAGATATCATTGTCATCGCCTATAGGCAGGGCATTACATAAAAAAACTGTTGGCGATGAAGTATCGGTTATTATTCCTGCAGGGACCAAACGCTTCAGGATTGAAAAGCTTGTTACCATACATGGCGAAGAACTATCGCTTTGAAAAATTAAGGAACTTGTACATGGCAACTATCAAAGAATTTACCGCATTGCGGCCGGGGAAGGATGTTGTTACAAAGGTTGCATCACTTCCGTATGATGTTGTAACAGCACAGCAGGCAAAAAAAATTGCTCAAAATAATCCCTGTAGCTTTTTCTATGTAACAATGCCCGAGATAGATTTACCATTGTCAACCAATCCTTATTCTGACGAAGTATATAAACTTGGGAAAAAAAAATTAAGCAAATTTATAACTGACGGCATAATGGTGCAGGATGATAAGCCCTATTTATATCTCTATACCTTACAGATTGATAGTCACAAACAAACGGGTATTGTTGCTGTTGTGTCCATTGATGATTATATAAATGGGATAGTAAAAAAACATGAGCTTACCCGTAAAGCCAAAGAAATGGACAGGATGAATCATATCAACATTGTTGGGGCACAAACAGGGCTGGTGTATCTTTTTTATAAGGATAGCAATGATTTACGGAATATAATGCATCATGCATTATCATCACCTGTACTTTATGATTTTGTAGCAGATGATGGTGTGCGGCACATAATTCAAAGGATTGAAGATGGTGATTACGCACAATTGGTAAAACAAGCTTTTGATGAACAAATCCTCTATATTGCTGATGGTCATCATCGCGCAGCTTCGGCTGTAAGGGTTGGATTGCAACGCCGGGAGCAGGGATATACTGGCAGCGAACCGTTTAATTATTTCATAGCAGCTATCTTTCCTCATTCTGAGTTAAATATTTTGCCGTATAATCGTGTAGTGAAAGATTTATATAATCATGATTTTGAAACTTTTATGCGACTTCTATCTGATTCGTTTGTTGTTCAAAAAACTGATAATGGTATTGCGAAAAATCGGCATGAGATACGGATGTACTATGATCATCAATGGTATACATTAACCTTTATTAAAAAATTGCCACTGGATGCGGTTGATGCATTGGATGTTTCTATCCTGCAAAATACAATACTTAGTCCTATTCTGGGAATAAAAGATCCACGGGAAGATATGCGTATAGACTTTGTAGGTGGAACCAATGCTATTGCTACAATGGTTGAATTGGTGGATAGTGGCAGCTATGTAATTGGTTTTTCGCTTTTCCCTACGTCAATTGATGAGCTTATGACAATATCAGACAGGGGGGAGATAATGCCGCCCAAGTCAACCTGGTTTGAACCAAAATTGCGGGACGGCTTGCTGGTATATTGTATTGATTAACGCCTTGGAGACGAGGGGAATCGAACCCCTGACCTCTTGAATGCCATTCAAGCGCTCTCCCAACTGAGCTACGCCCCCTGATTGTTGTGCAGTGTAACTTTATCATTTATTTAAAGGAATAATTATCAGAAAATTTGTCAATATATTTTAAATATATTTTAAATATATTTTAAATATATTTTAATAGTACTTATAAAAATTTACTATCTGTGGTGATTTATTCTTGCAAAAATGGTGATTGCTGTGATACTATAGCTATACGATATGCATGATAGTGGGGCTGAACTATTACAACATAAAATATTTTGAGGTTAGGTTATGTTATCAGAAATTGATAAGCTTAAAAATGAAAATGAAATTATGGCAAAAGAGATTGATGAGCTGCGGAAGATAGTGCAGACATATGAAAATGTTTTAAAACTCAATGAACAGGAATTGGCCAATGCCTATCAAATCATATCAATGTATGAAAATATTGTAGAATATTCCCGAACCGAATTAAAGTTGGCAACTGAAACGGCTCAGGCACGTGAAAGTGCATCACAGTTAAGCAGGATGGAATTGATGCAGGCATTTGAAAAGATTCAAAAGCTTGAAGAAGATAATAAAAAACTCAGAGCCAAAAAAGAAAATGCATCCTGATAAAATTAAGATGAAGGTAATTGGGTAGTAAAAACATGTTGATTACGTATGCTATAATATTTTTGTTCATTATAATTCTGGTAATATTTGTTCTTTATTTTGCTAATATTTATATTTTCCCGCGTAAGCTCGAAGAAATCCAGCAACTTATTGAGTCAGGGCAGACAAAAATAGCCATCAGAAAATTAAATGATATTATTGAAAAAGATGATCGTAATCATTATGCTCATTATTTGCTGGCGTTAGCATATGAAAAAGAAAATAATATTCAGTATGCAATTCTTGAATATCGGCAGGTTTTAAAAATTGGAAGATATGATGAAAAGGTTAATGAAGTCAACATACGCAATCATTTAGCAAGTATTTATAAGGCGCGAAATGCAGTAGAAGAAGCAAAGAAGGAATACCTTCTTTTAACAAAATTGGATCCTGCAAACTTTGAACCTTTTTATGAACTTGGTATCATTTATTTTAATGCAGGACAGATAGATAAAGCTATCCCGTATTTTAAAAAAAGCATTGCAAATAACAACAAGCATGGAGCTTCATTTTACTATTTGGGACAGGCATACTATAGAATGCAAAACTATCCTGATGCAAAGCAAGCTTTTATTGAAGCCATTAAGGTTGATCCACATGATTATAAAGCTCATTACTTTTTAGGTTTGGTTTTGCGACAGTTAGGCGATTATGAATGGGCAATTAAAGAATTTGAGACAGCACAGAAAAGCGATGACATTAAGGTTAAATGTTTCCTTGCTAAAGGGACATGTTATTTAGAGCGTGAGCAATTGCCAAAGGCAGTGATTGAATTTGAACGTGGTTTAAAATTTGCTAAAAGAGGTAGCGATACCGAGCTTAATTTGCGGTATTTTCTGGCTGAAGCTCAGGAAAAAATGCGAGATTTACACTCAGCCATATCAAACTGGGAAAAGATAGTTGCGGTCAATCCTACGTTTCGTGATGTACAGGCAAAGCTTAAATCGTATGCAGAATTTAGACAGGATGATCGTATTAAAGATTTTATGATTGCAGGGCTGGCACAGTTTGAGCATACCTGCCGTAAGATATCTGAATCAATGGGACTTACTGTTATGGATGTAGATATCATCAGTGATACAGAAGTTGAAATCATAGCCACGGATACTGAAGGAAAATGGCGTAATACACGCCGTACTAATAAAATTGTACGAATACTTAGAACTACCGATGTTGTAAATGATAAATTGCTGCGCAAACTGCATGAAAAGCTTAAAGAAAAGAATGCAACACGTATTATCATTATTACTGCAGGTGATTTTACACAAAGTGCTGTTGATTTTTCAAATACCAGGCCTATAGAGTTATATGGGAAAAATGATCTTTTACGATTATTAAAACAAATATAATTGTATGGTAAACAAAGCAATACTTTTATTGAATCAGGTGCCAATCTTCAAACATTTAATGGCAGATGAGCTAACAGCTTTATCGCTATTAGCTAAACCACATACCGTTAAAAAGGGAAGTACGTTCCATTGTAATGCTCAGTCGATATACATTGTTGAGAAAGGTGTTTTTGGTGTACAAAAGTCATCTGAATCAATATATTTATCCCGAACATCATATTTTGGTCAGTTACCATTCTGTGAAAAGAGCACAGGTGTTGTCAGGGCATTGAGTGATGCATCTGTTCTGGAGTTTGCCAATACTGATTTATATCAATTTATCTGTAATAATTTTAAAGCACTGCGCGGTTATTGCAGGATACTTGATCATTATAGAATCCCGCTCAGTCAAACTGCTACAACATTATTAAAAAATAAAGCCTGTGTATACACTATTTTTAGTACTGATAAACATTGTGGCAAAACAACACTGGCAATATCAGTTGCCACTGCCTGCTCATACTATAAAAGAACAATTTTGCTGGATGCCTCATATGAAGGGATATCTGTATTTGACATGTGTGGTAAACCACTTATACCGCCGCTGTCGCAAAAAAATCCCGATGATGTCACCGGTTATAAATTTATTCAGCAGCGTATAGAAAAAATTTCGGAAACCATGGACATCGCCAATATTGCCTATGGGTCAAAAGTAAAAATAAATCCTGATATAATAAATCCGCTATTATTTTATTTATCATTTGAATATTCATACATCGTTATTGATTGTTCAAACAGTGATATCCATCTGCGCGATGTGATAATGAAAAATTCAGACAGTATTATAAATGTCATTAATGAAAAATCTGCCATTAATCATCAAGTAGTAAATGATACTCTTTTAACTCAGGGACAACAGGTTTACAATGTTGTTAATAAACATTTTGTAAAAATACAAAAAATTGATCAGCCATCCTATGTGTTCAAAACTATTCCAGTAGAAACAAATGAAACGATTTTTCAGGCAGTATTAAAAAATAAAATGTATAATGATGAGCTATTTAAAAATATAGTAAGTGATAAAAGGGCGATGGTATTGTCCCATGGGATGTATGAAACGCTATACTATTCCGGAGTATTGGAATCATTGCGGGAAGAAAAACTTTTTGATGTTATATATGCTAATGGTATACCCTATGCAGTATTGATGTGTTATTTGGCAACACAAACAACAGAAGATTATAAGAAATTATTGTTTGATTATTTTTCTGATGATTCATTACATACATTCTTTGATATTGCGTTTCCTGATAAGTATCTGTTTAAAAATAAACCATTGCACAACTTTGCTTCAGCTATAAGTCATATAAAAAGAATTGAATGGAATGCAATACTTCCTTATACACAGTTAATGCATAATAATACGCAAAGGTTTTTCTCTACCGGTGATGCTGAAAAAATTATTTCCGCTAATTTAGCTTTTAGTCCCTTATTTGAAGGGATATCTATTCATGGTGATGCCTATTTTTCTGCTTTTCCGCTTTACCCCCTGATTCCCGAGTCATTACTGAGAACGCATATAAATTATATAGGTTACATTGCTATTGCTAATCCCTATAATCCAATTTCTGTAAAAAGTAAGATTCCTGGATTATATAGAAAAATTGTTGATTTTCTTCCTGATTGTTATTTATATGCCTGTGATAATACCTTTTGTTGCAATAGATTCATTTCTTTAACGTTACCTGATGTCACATCAACACATGATCTGATTAAACAATCGCTTAAAAATACTGATATGTTTATTTCAATGATAAAGAAAATGATAAAGTAAATGATAAAGTAAATGATAAAGTAACCAATTAGGAGGGTGCATGAGATCAAAAGCTACCAATATCTTACAAACAGGTGTTCTTTTAACAGGCATTATTTATATCATTATTGGATTATTGTATGGTTTCAGTCCTATATACTTTGCTAATATTTTTGGTATAGAGGTAAATCCCGACTGGTATAATTTAATAAAATACGATACATTTATAGCTCCGCTTTATCACTTTTCCAGGATATTTGCTTTATTATTAGCTATTGTAGGCATAAGTATGTTGCTACCATTATTTGATCCATTAAAATATCGTGGGATGATATATTACCATAGCATACTATTTCCCTTAGTTTCTGTGCCATCTCTTTTGATAAATGGTATTGCCTATAAACATTTGCCTCTTACAATATGTGGTTGCCTTTTATTGATAATTTTTCTCTTTGTAGGTTTTGGGTTAATAATTACAAAAAAATATGCAAAAATGGGACTGGAATAACTATAATAAATGCTTGCTTTTTATAATTGAACATGTATTGATTCACTTTAATAATAAAAAGAATTTTTATGCAGCTTTACTTATGTTATTTCTAATATTTTTATCAGGAGGATATGATGAATCTGAAAACTAAGAAGGTTGGGAATATTGTAGTAGTTTATCTACAGGGACGATTGGATGTCCATCTTTCAGCGGATATAGAAAAGGAAATCAATAAATTAATTAAAGATGATCCCGCTTCTCATCTACTGCTGAATCTTGCAGGTGTTGAATACATGAGCAGTAGTGGTTTAAGAATTTTTGTTTCTACTATGCGTATATTAAAAGAATCAAATCGCAAATTAAAGATATGTTCAATGAATAACGCTGTTAAGAAAATTTTTGAGGTTGTCGAACTCATGGATATGTTTGAAATCTATGAAACAGAAGAAGAAGCTATTGCTTCGTTTAAATAATGTTTATGCTGTCGTCTTCAGGTAAGTCCAAAAGTTCCAAACAACAGTTATTTAAAACATTGCTATCGCAAAACGCTGAGTATGAGACTATGGCAATACCTTTGGAATTATCTGAAGGTATAAAAAATTTTGAAATTTATGTAAAACACAACTATTTTTCATGGCCATACTGGATAGCTCATTATACTAATAGGGAAAATGTTAGAATACAGTCTCTCCCGTTTATTTTATATAACAATCATTGCAGAACATGGTATACAATAAATAGTTTTTTAAACAGTGGAGCAATAAGGATAGATCCTTGCGGTATGATTCATCCTGACTGGGCAAAATGGTCAGTTGAATGTATGGTCTACTCTGATGGGGCATATATTAAATTTCATGATGATACATGTATACATCAACAAAATGAAAGGGGAGTTGTAAAAACATCGTATCAGCATCATTTATTTCGTTTTTTACAGTCAGTGTATATTGCTCATACAAATGTTGATGAAGCGATAGTTATCAATAAAATAAATATTAAAAAAAAGAACCAATCCTATTTCATCATAGCAATCAGACCTTATACAACAACAACGTTATCCGGCATCAATTCAATCGAGTTGTTAAAAAATAATTTAGTGAAAATCAATGATGATCATGCATGTTCATTAATTGAAAAACCGGATTATATTCTTGTTGGTAATGAAATCATAGGTGATATTGATATATTACAGAAAGATGATAAATATAGGATAAGTAGTTCAAGTGGTATGGCGACGATGGCTTTTGCATATGAATTGAAAAATACGGATCATGAATATGGTATTCGCATCGCTACCGGTAAAAATACAAAATTATCCGTTTCAACATTATCTGTTAAATCAGCTCTTAATGATTATACCAGCTATGTAGATAGCATAATGAAACAGGGGATTGCCATATCAATTGGCAGGCATACTATAAACGAGTGGACTGATTTTTGCAAATTATCAACATTGGTGCATGCCTCTACTATGGCATCTATAAAAACAACTCAACTGCAAAGGTTGAAGCAATATTACTATATTTCTTCAACCTTGAACAGAATGGGTTATCTAAAGCAAACTGAGCTTGCCATTGATACTATCAAAAAAAATATAAAGATTACGGATGATTATGAAGGTGTTCTATCTTCATCATTTTTTTGTTTAATAGTTGGCGATTGCTATAGGACAATAAAAGATTCCTCTTTTGTGCAAAATAATTATTCCTTATGCAAGCAATATGCTTATTCCATCACTGAATTTTTTAAAAAAATAGGTGATATAACAAAAGAAAATAATTTTAAGGATAATCCTCAAATAGCCATAAATGCGATTATCAATATTGCATATATTATATCTGCTCTTGAAAATGTAGCATTTATGTCGCGTTCGTTGGGGCTTTTTGGTGAGGAAACAAAAATATTTAGTGATATAAAAAGACTGCAGAATGTAATATTAAAGTCAATATTTACCATAAACAGTGAAACAAACGGTGAAGAGGAGAAATTAATTGAGTGGACTCCTAAATATAGTAAACCTATACGAAAACAAAAAATAATAGTAAAAGACAGCCTTGAGTTTTCCCATTTTGTAAATGTAAATGATAACAGGATTATATCATACAGCCCCTTGCTTTACCCTTATATGAAGGATATAATGCAACCGTATATAGTGAAAAATATAATTAATGCTATCATACATGCAGGTAAAGGATTGCCTTTATATAACACCATAATAAGCGCGGTTGATATAGTAAATTCTTTAAGTCTTGCTAATGCAATGATCTATGCTCATGATAAAAGAGCTATCGATAGTATTAATGCAATTATTAATTTATGTAATAAACAAAAATTTTTACCTGATTTTCTTGATCCTGTAACAGGTCATGCCGTTGTAAATGACCCTGTTTCAACTATTGCTGTTTCATTATTATTTCAAGCTATCCGTAATTTATGCTTTATAGATCATCCTGAACGACTGGAAATTTTCCCGGTTCCATGGGAAGAATGGTTTAATGATTGTCAGATGAATATAAAAAATGCTCATTCACGGTTTGGTATAATTAGTTTTACGGCTACATCCACATCAAATGAATTTGTAATTCAATTTACTGACATACCCCGGTTTATACCACATGATATTTTAGTTAATCTTCCATTTAAAGCAAAAATAAAAAAATCAGATGATTTTATTGTCAAATATCAGACAGAAAAATCATGGTGTATTAATGGCTGGCCTTCAGAGATTAGATTTAAACGTTAATTACTGTTCTATCGATAATAAAGTAGTAATTGCGGTGGCAGTTGTAATTTTAATACTGGAAAATGAAAAATGATATCATATCTTGTAATATCACTATTAATTATCAGTGGATTTGTATATTATTTAGTATATATCAGACCAAAATTTAATCCCTTAAATAAGGCAGAACAATTTTTAAAAACAAATCAATTGCATGATGCAATTATTGAAT
Source organism: Spirochaetota bacterium (assembly GCA_035420565.1). Lineage (GTDB taxonomy): Bacteria > Spirochaetota > UBA4802 > UBA4802 > UB4802 > UBA4802. Next base: position 33,866 of record DAOLVF010000004.1, read on the forward strand.
ATAAAAAAGTCATCGATGAATATCCTGATAATTTTGTAGTCCATCATCGTCTGGCTGAACTTTATTTAACAATGGGTGAAATTGATCAGGCAGTGATTCACTTAGAGAAAATATTAGAAATAGGTAAATTTAACTATGAGGTTGATCAACTTTCTGTATTAAAAAAATTAGCAAAGTCATATTATGTCCGTGATGAGGTTGAAAAAGCATTCAAGATGTATATGGATATATTAAAAAATTTTCCTGCTGATATTGATTCTCTTTACCATGTATCATTCATTTTGTTAAGTCAGGAGGAATTTGATATTGCACAACGTTATTTTGAAAGATTATTAAAACTTAAAAATGATAGTTACGAGATTTTATTTGGAGCAGGAATCTGTAATTATCAAAATATGCGAATCCAGGAAGCGATTGATAATTTTAGATTGGCTCTACAATTAAAACCACAATCAGAAATAGCTCAAATTGCATTGGCTTTTGCCTTTAACCGTAAACGTGATTACCGACAGGCTCTGACGTATATTACAAAAGTGGCTGAATCTGCACAGGATCCTGACGTTCAGTATTTAGCAAAACGATTCCAGGCTTTTTTATATATGCGCCTTAAACGTCATGATGAGGGTATTAAACTATTTCAGGATTTACTGGAAATAGCCCGAAAGAATGCTAATGATGATGCTGAAGCTTTAGCTTTACATGATCTTGGGTATGCTTTGTTAAAAAATGAACAATCATCATTAGCATACGATGTGTGGAATGAACTATACCGTAAAGATCGAAATTACAAAAACATACAATTTCTTGTGACGCAATTGCGAAAAGAAATGGAGGCTGATAAATTTGTTAAAGAAGAATCAGCCTCTATAACAGAAACTATTACAGCATGGATGGAGGAAGCTTTTCCACAAAATTTACTATGGGATATGTGTGGATTAAAAGGCAGTAAAAGATACAATTTAAAAGATGTTGTTGTGACAACACGTATAACTTTTGATGATGGGAAGCTATCCAGTACTTCTGATGAGATTATACAAAAGTATATTGCTTTAGATACTGAAAATTTCAGGATTATATCAAATAGATTGGTGTCAAAAGTGGGATTTAAAGTAGATCAGATTTTGCAAACATACCGTGAAGCTGATGGTGTTGATTTTTTAGCTGTTAATCCTGAAACAAAAGATAAGGTGCTTGTATGGGTCAGGAGATGGACAAAGACAAATGTTGGTGAAATCACCTTGAGGAATTTTGCTCAGGCAATTAATGATATGAAAGTTAAGCAGGGGATATTAATAACCACGGCTGATCTGACTGATATTGCAAAGGAAACTTTAAAGCAACTATCAAAGATATCAGTAATCTATCCTGATGAAATAGAAAAATTACTGCGAGGACTTCTTTAAATGCCATTTGATAATTTCACATCAACAATGATACCTTTGCAGTCAATTAATTATATCAATGATTATTACAAAATTTCAAAACCATTGTCTCCTGAATTAATAAAATCAATAAAACAAAACGGTGTGCTGGAACCAGTTATCCTGATTGAGGGTAACGGTTGTTATATTCCGGTTTGTGGTCACAACAGGATGCTTGCATCAATTCAAACAGAATTGGCCAATGTACCAGCAAAAATAATCAATGGGCTTTCCGAAGATGATTTCATGGCTATAATAACATTAAAACTATACAACAATTTAATGGGAACTATCGGCAAATTAAAAAGTTTATTTATACTAAAAGAGTATTTTAAAATAAATAAAAAACAATTGATTGCGATAGCTCATGAATTATCAGTCCCAGATGCTTTGATTGAAACGACTTCTTTAAAAAAAATTATTGGTCTGCCATCAAGTTTAATGAATTATATTGATTCAAAAAACATACCTTTTAAATTTATAATGCCTGTCCTTCGCTTATCAGATGAAAGTATTCAACTTGTTGCTGCAATCATAAATGCCTGTCAACTGCGTGTAAATTATTTCAGGGATATTGTTGTGATGATAGAAGATATATGTCGTAATCAGCACTATGAAAGCGTTTTGAAAAAAATTACTGTTCTGATCAATAAGGAAAACAGAACTGATGATGAGATATATCGAAACATCTATTTGTTACGATATCCACAGTATAGCGAATATGTAGAAAAAATTAATTACTTAAAGAATAAATTTTTAAGTTATGGTTTAAAGATAGAAGTACCCGAATACCTTGAAGGTAATGAGGTGAACATTATTATTCAGGTGAAAAAGAATGAAGTTGTACACCCGCTGTTACAGCAGGACAAAGAAATACGTGCGTTGATTCAATCAATTATTGAATTGCTTTAAATTAATGGATTTATTTAAAAAATGCTGACATCTCTTGAAGAATCTTTTGTTTAGTAGTCTCAAAATTGTAAGGAGATTTAAAACCAGCGGCATTTTTATGTCCGCCTCCACCGTTTGCTATTGCAATTGCTGCAACATCTAAATCGCCTTTAGTTCGCATGCTTACTTTAACCGGACCGTCAACATCCTGTTTTACAACAACACTGGCAACTACACCATTAATAGTTAATGGTAAATTAATATTTACTTCGCCTTCTGAAAAAGGTGCATTCGTTGCTTTAATCATCTCTGGAGTTAATTCCATTAATATAAGTTTTCCACCAAAATGTACTTCCATGGATGAAAGCATCAAAGCACGCAATCTAAATACTTCTAACGTGTTATTTTCATATATCCATTGATATACTTCGTATGGTTTAATTCCAGATGAAATTAATTGTGCTGCAATAGTAAATGTATGTGATGATGTTTTAGGATATTTAAAACAGCCCGTGTCAAAAACAATACCAGCATAGAGTGCCTGAGCTGCCTTAAATGATGGTTTTATGTTATACCGTTCCATTATCGTGCAGATTATTTCTGATGTTGATGATGCCTCAACTTTAATGTAATTTGTTTCTAATTTATTGTTAGCACCTTCATGGTGATCAATAATAAAAACATCTTTAACAATATTGTTTAAATAATGGTACGCTTTTCCAATATTATTAAAATCATTTGTATCCAATACAAAAATAGTATAATTACTTATATTGTCTATGATCATTTTTTCATCAAAAATAATTATTTCATTATCAGGATCAATAAAATTAAACTTTGTGGGAGTTGGATCTGAATTAATAATGATAGCATGTTTTCCTAAATGTAGTAGTATTTCCTTAAATCCTATTTCAGCGCCAAGACCATCAGGATCAGGGCTCTCATGTGTTGATATTATAAAATGATCATGGGCATTTAAATATTTTTCAAGGTTGGCAAAGTAATCCATTAAGCTTTCTCGGGTGATGCATATTTTGCATATTTACAAAGCGGAAATCCCATTGATTCACGGATAGCAACATATCGCTCGGCACAGCGTCGGGCAATGTTGCGAACTCTTGTGATGTAACCTACACGTTCAGTAACTGAAATTGCACCTCGAGCATCAAGTAGATTAAATACATGAGAACATTTTAAAACATAATCATAAGCCGGAAGTATTACCTGAACCGGTTCATAATCAAGGATCTTCAGGCATTCTTTTTCATAGAGATCAAATAGTTGAAATAATAATGCGGTATCAGCAATAGAAAAGTTATAATGTGAAAATTCAAATTCACTGCGATGATGAACATCTCGGTAGGTAAGTGTATCATTCCATTGAATGTCAAAAACGCTCTCAACTCCCTGAATATACATGCAGATACGTTCAAGACCGTAGGTGATTTCTACCGGTATAGGATCAAGCTCAATGCTTCCGCATTGCTGAAAGTAAGTAAACTGTGTAATTTCCATCCCATCAAGCCAAACCTCCCATCCTAATCCTGATGCACCAAGTGTAGGTGATTCCCAGTCGTCTTCAACAAATCTGACATCATGTTCTTCAAGTTTGATGCCTAAGTTACGTAATGAATCCAGATATAAATCCTGTATATCAAGAGGTGATGGTTTCATAATTACCTGATATTGATAATAGTGCTGCAGTCTATTTGGATTATCGCCATATCTTCCGTCTGTTGGACGTCGTGATGGTTCAACATATGCTACATTCCATGGCTCAGGACCAAGTACACGTAAAAAAGTTGCAGGATTAAATGTACCTGCTCCAACTTCCATATCATATCCCTGTGCAATGATACAACCCTGTTTTGCCCAAAAGCTATTACAACTGGCAATGAGATCCTGAAAATACATGCGATAGTCTCCTGAAAATAGAATTATGTTACAATGTCATTCTTAGGGATGCAGTAAAGAAGAATTTCCTTAACAATGATTCCATAACTAATTTGTGATCTTATTGTTTTGGGAATATTCTTCAAACTTTGCTTTTATTAACTGGTGCAATTCATCAAAATTAGTTTTATTATTAAGCTTAAAATAGTCAAGACAGTCTTCATCTGCAATCTCAAATCTAAAGTTTTTTGACTCAATGCTGGTAAAGACATATGCCAGATAGACAATGTAGATCAAATCTCTGTACTGCGAGGGAGCCAGATGCGGTCTGTGATGAAATTCAATAGCCTTCACCAGCGCATCATTAAATTTCCATTTCTGACATATCAAACTTCCTAATGTGCTATGGCTTACTCCTAAGGATATCTCTTCCAGTATTGAGATATTATCAAGCTGTTTTAAGCCTACAATTTCCCGTATTTTTTGAATTTCATCTGGTTTGATAGAAAGTAATACCATAAGCCCAATATCCGAAAGCAATGATGCCAGATAAGCAAATTCAGAAAGCCGTTCCTTGCGATATTTCATCGCGATCCATTGTGCATAAAATGCTGTTTTATATGAATTGTTCCAGATGGTTTCAAATTTTTTATAGCGGGAATCAATTATCTTTTGAACACCACTGGCAACGAGCAGTGTATTGATACCTTTTGTGCCAATGATTTTTACTGCTTCCTCAATAGTTTCAACTCGTTTTGATGTGATGTAGCCTGCTGAATTGGCAAGCTTCAGTATGGCGGTAACAAGCCCCGGGTCGCGCTTGATGCTGTCGGCTATAGCCTTTATTGTAGATTCAGGATTTGCACATAAGCGCTGTATTTCTAGAATATTTTGTGGAAATGAAGGGAGTGATTCAACCTCATTTATGATTTCCTGTGCCATTTTAACCTTTAGATCCATGTTGCGGAAGCTTTCATCAATGTTTATGGTGGCACTGGTGATCTTACCATTTGTGGACATGCTAAATGCCTCAGGAGGAAAACCGGCATTCTTCATGAGTATCAATGTAATAATCAAACCTAATCCTGCTCCTTCCGAATCATCTAAAATGTCATCAAATGCATCGGAAATACCATGGTAGGTATATGCTTTCTTTATTCGTGCATTAATTTTGTTCATCTCTTCAGGTATAATGGGAACATTGTTTATTACATGAATTTTATGAATATCACCGGTAATGGAAAAGAATACCCGTACAATAAAGTTGGATTTTCCAAGCTCTTCAAGAAACTCGGGATTTCCAACAAACACATCTTCTTTAAATGTTTCCATCCCGTTACGGTATTCTTCTTTTTTATTGATATCCAGATTTTTTCGTTTAAAGTAAAGCCGTTTAGCGTTAGCCTTGATGGCATTATTCACCAGTTCTTTTAGTATGTTTATAAACATATCTTTTAAATATAAAAGATCAAGTTGTGACAAATAAATACTCAGCACTCTGATTAAACATGCTTCAACCTCAGGGGTTAATAGTGAAAACTGTAGGTAAACGTCTTCACCTCTTGTTAATGCTTCTTTATAATCAACTGGCTTACAAAAATAATGAGATGTTTGCTGTGTTCCTTCCAATATTTACCTCATCCAAAAAATATAACAAAACAATACAGGGTATTGTGAATATTGCAAGAAAATTACAATGAAACGTCAAGTTTTTATTCAATTATACTTTTATATAGTGTATCGGTTTTTTTATATTTTTATTAATGGAAAATGGTGGCGATAGTAACTCTCAATTTTGTTCATTATTGTAAATAGACTTTTGGTGGAAATATTTATATCGTTGTAAATCTGATTGCATTGACCGGTATGTGTTAAAATGTATTGAATATTTTGATTGTTACCACTCTCATGAACATACAATAGTGATAAATGATTTTTTTGTTTTATAGACTATTGTTGATACTATATACTATTTTTTTAAGGTACCTATAAAATTTGTGCATCAGCAATGAATGGTGATATTAATGAGTATTGAAAACTGTTATTGACAAATCATGGTGATTATACTAATACTATCAGAAACTGTTGTGCAAGCGAGGTACATATGTCTGTTGTTTATTTTACAGATTTGCATATGAGCAGTAAGGAGAATATCGTCAGCAAAATTAAAAAGCTTTTTTACAAATTATCTGCAAATGAGATAATCAATGAAAAAGATTTTGTTGCAATCAAAACACATTTTGGTGAATATGGCAACATTGCCTATACGCCGCCTGTAATAATACATACATTTGTTGATTGTGTTAAGGATTTGAAAGCAAATCCATTTGTTACTGATTCCACCACATTGTATCGAGGAAGCAGAAGTAACGCTGTTGATCATCTGAAAAATGCTGCTATGAACGGATTTTCTTTAGTTTCATGCGGTGCACCGGTGATTATTGCCGATGGATTACGAGGAAACGATTTTAAAGAACTCCCTGCTACCGGTAAATGGTATTCAACTATTAAAGTAGCTTCAGCAATTCACGATGCTGATTCGATGGTAGTTGTGAGCCATGTAAAAGGGCATGAACTGTATGGTTTTGGTGGTGCTATAAAAAATATTGCTATGGGATGTGCGCCACCTTCCATGAAACAATCATTGCATTCTGATTTAAAGCCTAAAGTAAAACAAACACTATGTACCTCATGTGGTGCGTGCATTAAACGATGTCCGGCATTTGCCATTTCATTTGATGCAAATAAAAAAGCATTTATCAATAGTGATAAGTGTTTTGGTTGCGGAGAATGTACAGTTATTTGTGTTTATAATGCTATACCGGTATTGTGGAAAACCGACCATACCACACTGTATGAGCGAACGGCTGAATATGTTAATGCTTTTATGAAACATAAGGAAAATAAAGTTTTATTTTTTAACTTTATCATGAATGTATCTCCTGAATGTGATTGTTGCTACTGGAATGATATCCCTATAGTTCCCAATATAGGAATAGTTGCCTCAACCGATCCCATTGCAGTTGATAAAGCATCAATAGATCTGATAAATAAAGCAACTCCGATGCCAGATTCACGAATAGCTCATAAGGATAGCTCAAAAGATAATATTGAAGCGTTATACCCGGTTAAATGGAACTGTCTCTTTGAATATGCTACATCTATTGGAGCCGGTAATATGGAATATGAATTAGTGACAATATAACATTGATATTTTTATAAAATGGAGTGAGGTTTTATGAAAAGTCCACATGATTTTCCTGCAATCAATCCTAAGAGACCTGATGGTATAAAACCAAACGGGATACCATATAAGGTTATGGTAATTGATGATAAAGAGTTCCATCGCAAGCAGATTATTCAAATACTGGAATCTGAAGGATATGAGATAATTGCTGCTGCTTCCAATGGAGCTGAAGCTTTGAAGCTATATGAATCACTGGCTGCTGATCTTGATCTTATTACAACTGATCTGGATATGCCAAAGTTAGATGGATATGCGCTTATGTATGAATTAAGTCATAAGAAACCAAAAGCTAAAATTGTGTTCATCAGTGAAGAAACCACAAAAGGGGTGCTGTCTGACTTATTAAAAATGGGTGCTGCTGATTTTATTTTAAAACCTATCCAGCGTGGAACAATATTGGAGCGGATCAAAGCAGTATTACAAAAAAAATGATAGTATACTATGAATACCATCAATTCCATTTTGCTATTACATTTTAACTGATAAAGTCTATTGGTATAAAAAATTGATATAAAGCACTTTTCACAGGATAGTATCCATGGAAGAAAATGATAAAGCTTACATGCATCTGTCTGAACAAACAAGAAAGATAAATATTGCAATGCATTATACCCATGGTGATATGGAAAGAGCCCGCCAGATGGTGTCAGGGAATTACAATGATTTATATGCTATCAAGGTTCGTTTTGCATCTTCAACACTGTTTGGAGCTTTCTTGCTTTTTTTTAATACTATTTATAATTCAATTTCCGGATTATCGCTCATTGTATCACCTTCCTATACACTGCTGAATATAGATCCGGCACTGGACTGGATACTATTTGAAAAAGAAATAGCAAAACAGATGCAAAAAGATGAATATGACCATGTTCTTGCTAAAACTTTTAGTGATAAAATGATTAAAAATTTTAGTACTATTTTGCAAAATGAATTATCCCGAAATATTGAAATAAAAAATGATATAGCAATAGACAACCTATTCAGGAAGCTTATTCAGGAGACATTCGCATTGCAACGTGTTGATTCACTTGTAGTGTATCAATCAACATCATCCCTGACAATGGAATTGAATTCAATTACTATCCCAA
>DAOLVF010000004.1:42505-44489 GCA_035420565.1 Spirochaetota bacterium
TTTCACAATTATCAGCCGGAGACAGAATCATGATTTCTATTATCGATAGTAAACCTGTGGCGGTAAAGGTTGCAAAGGCATTGCAAGCGTATCAAGATGAACAATTTAAACCCATCCCTGCGCGCATTACACATGTCCAATGTATTCCACAAAAGGGATATAAAATCTATGGGCTTATTGCAAAAGGCATTGTTGTTGATATAACTGAGGAAGAAGAAAATATAAAGGTTGCATTGGATCCAACGTATGCTGCTACAGTGCAGGCAGCAGAGGAAGAGGCAAAACCAAATTATATTATAATAGCAATTGTTGCAGTTACATTTTTAATTGTAATAGGAATTCTGTATTTATTGTTAAATGCTAACTAAAATCTACCGGACGAATAGGGATGCCGTGTGAAGCTAAAAAATCCTTTGCCTGCTTGATGCTGTATTCTCGGTAGTGAAAAATTGAAGCTGCCAGTACTGCATCTGCTTTACCATAAACAAATCCTTCGTATAGATGCTCTAAAGTTCCAGCACCTCCTGAAGCAATAACCGGTATATGCACAATATCTGCAATGCTTTGCGTTAACTTTAAATCATAACCTGCTTTAGTGCCGTCCCGGTCCATGCTGGTTAAAAGGATCTCACCTGCTCCCAGTGCTTCGGCTTGTTTTGCCCATTGCAATGCATCTATATCGGTTTTTGTTTTACCGCCGTGCAGATAAACATTCCAGCCGGCACTGTTTTGTTTAGCATCAATGGCAACAACAATACATTGAGATCCAAATCGCATGGCACATTGGGTAATAAGCTGTGGCATTAACACTGCCTGAGTATTAATTGATACTTTGTCAGCACCGTTTTCTAAAATCATCCTGACATCATCAATAGTACGTATGCCACCACCAACGGTAAAAGGTATAGTAACCGTTTCGGCAACATCTTTTACCATTTTTAGTATGATTGCCCGTCGGTCGCTTGATGCGGTAATATCAAGAAACACCAGCTCATCGGCACCTTCAGCATCGTAGAACATACCGTTGTTAACAGGATCACCTGCATCTGAAAGGTTTACAAAATTAACACCTTTAACAACCCTGCCATCTTTAACATCCAGACAGGGTATAATACGTTTGGCTAACATTAATAGCAACTATCCTATAAAATTTTGTATTGACATAAGGTTTAGATCAAAAGGGACAATTGTATCAAAACTCATTTGACAATACCATAGTCAATCTATCAAATGGAATTCATATGTCAAAAAAAATTGAAAAACATAATACTTTTCATGACTTTTCCAGCAGATATGTTCCGCTCATCAATCAGTATATTGACAGTTTTTATAATAATAAAGAACTATCTGCCAAAAATCATGAGCTAAAAATTGCATATAGACTGTTACAGGAATATTGTACTCGCGAAGGCAAGCGTATCCGTCCTCTGTTGCTTTTGCTTGCTTTTGCAGGATATGGGGGCTTGGTTAAAAAAATTAATGCAATGATTCCTGTTGCATCGTCACTTGAGTGCATGCATGCATTTTTGTTGATTCAGGATGACATTATTGATGGTGCAGTTGTAAGGCGTGGGAAGCCGGCATTCCATATACTGTGTGACAGCTCATATTATCAGTACAATGCAAATATTGGTACATGGGTGGCGATAGTTCTTGCTGATGTTGTTATGAGCAATGCACTTGAGATGATAGCAACACTGGAGAGCAGTCGTATAAAATATTTTTTGAATGAATTTGCAGTAATGTATGAACGTACCGCGTTAGGTCAACTGCTTGATATTATCTGGTCACATCCTGAAACAATCAGCGATGATGGCATAGCGGAGATGATTGCTACAATGAAAACGGCTCACTATACAGTATCTGGCCCTTTGAAACTGGGATATATACTGGCTGGTGGTAATGATAGTAATGAGTTGCAACGGCTAACAGAAATGGGCTATTCATTGGGATTTGCTTTCCAGATGCGTGATGATATCATAGG
>DAOLVF010000005.1:0-3385 GCA_035420565.1 Spirochaetota bacterium
ACACTATATTTTTGATTAATAATAACTATCGCACATAATATGAAGATGAGAAAAAGAAAATCCAGCCCATGGGTAAACAATCCAACCAATGAGTTGAATGATACCGGTCTTACTGCAAATATGGAAGACTATATGGAAAATATTGCTCTGCTTTTAAACGAAAATGATGTTGTTCGTGTAAAAGATATTGCTCAAAAGCTCAACATCACCATGCCAAGTGTTACTGCTGCATTGCAAAAACTAAAGGAAAAAGGACTGGTTGATTACGAAAAATATGGCCATGTACAGCTTACCCCCCGTGGTAAAGAGATTGCCGATTCAGTTTACCATAAGCACTCATTTTTAAGCGAATTTTTTCAATCAATCCTGAACATGGATAAAAAAAGTGCCGAGGAGCAGGCATGCAAGCTGGAGCATCATTTAAGTAACGATGCCAGTACACGGATGCAACAGTTTGTTGAATTTTATAAACATGAACGGCAGGCTAATGAACAATGGATAAAAAGACTGGACATCACATTAGAGGAAAGGAGATTAAGCCAGCTAAAAGAAGGGCAAAAGGCTGAAATAGTTGCAATATTGGGAAGCGGTCCATTAAAGAAACGATTGCTTGAGATGGGATTTAGAAAGGGTGAAATTATACATATAATAAAATATGCACCGCTCCATGATCCTATAGAAATTGAAATAAAGGATTTCTTAATTTCTATCCGTGTTGAGGAAGCTAATTATATCATTGTTAAACCAATTGACGAGTAGCCCACCATGACAAAAAAAACGATAACAGTAGGACTGATAGGCAATCCAAATTGCGGAAAAACAACCATTTTTAATGCCTTAACCGGTGCACGTCAAAAAGTAGCTAACTGGGCTGGTGTTACCGTAGAACGCCGTGAAGGTTTTTTTAACCATAAAGGGTATACCATCAAGGTTGTTGATTTACCCGGTGCCTATAGTCTTACATCGTTCAGCATGGAAGAGCTTATTACCCGCAATTTTATCCAGAATGATAAGCCTGACTTCATTATCAATGTTATTGACGCAGGCAATGTAGAACGCAACCTTTATTTAACAACGCAACTGATAGATATTGAAGCGCCGGTTATCATTGTACTCAATATGATTGATGAAGCTTTTGATAAAGGACTCATCATCAATGCACAAAAATTAAGTCAATTGTTCAATATGCCTGTTATACCAACGGTTGGAACAAAAGGAACTGGTATCCCACAACTTAAAGATAGCATTGTAGAAAATTTTGAAAAACAAACAAAAAATCATACAATAACTATCCCCTATGGCAATGATATTGAACAGGCTATTCAACAATTACAACAGCTTATTGATAAAAACAGATTAGAATATCCTTCACGATGGCTGGCAATAAACCTCATAGAGGGCGACATCGATGCTGAAAAAAGAGTGAAATTGTTGCCAGACGGCAATGAAATAATACAGAAGGCTTATACCATCCGCAACAATCTTTCGAAAGCTTTTCATGATGATATCCAGACAGTTTTTGCCGACATGCGTTACGGCTTCATCACCGGTGCATTAAAAGAGGCAGTACAAAAAAAGCCAATCAAACGTCATGACCTGACAAAAAAAATTGACTCGGTTGTTCTTAATCGATTTTTAGGATTTCCATTACTTTTTGTCATCCTGTTTATCCTTTTCAATCTTACATTTATACTGGGCGAATACCCCATGAAACTTATTGAAGTGGGTGTAGAATGGTTAAGTCATTATTTGATGGAAATTATCCCTCCTGGCGAATTACAAAATTGTATTGTTCAAGGAATTGTTGGTGGTGTAGGAAGTGTTATTGTTTTTTTGCCTAATATTCTGATCCTTTTTTTAGGAATTAGCTTCATGGAAGATACCGGGTATATGGCACGCTCCGCATTTTTAATGGACAAAATAATGCACAGCATGGGCCTGCATGGCAAATCGTTTATTCCGCTGGTTATGGGTTTTGGATGTAATGTCCCAGCAATAATGGCAACCCGCACACTGGAAAATAAGCGCGATCGCATACTAACGGTGCTTATCAATCCATTTATGAGCTGCTCTGCGCGATTACCTGTATATATTTTGTTTGCCGGTACTTTTTTTCCTAATCATGCAGGTTTTATCATCCTGTTTATTTATGCATTGGGCATTATTCTGGCATTTACTTCGGCAAAGCTATTCAACAACACTATTCTGAAAGGCAAATCAACACCGTTTGTTATGGAACTTCCGCCATATCGCATGCCAACCACTAAAACAATTGTTATACACATGTGGGACAGAGCATCAAGCTATTTACGAAAAATGGGTGGAATAATTTTAGCTTTTTCAATTATTATATGGGTATTGAGCGAATATCCAAAACCTTACCATATCCAAAAACAATTTGACACAATGATACAGCAAAAAATAATTGAGTTGAATCAAACATTGAGTACTTATCAAAAACAAAATGCTGACCCAAACACAATCCAGACAATTCATAAACAGTATAACACAATAATTGAAGATTTAGAGATACAAAAGCGCCAGGAAATGGTACAGTATACCTTTATCGGCAGGATTGGTTCTTTTATCTATCCTCTGTTACAACCGTTAGGATTTAACTGGCAGATGGGGATATCGCTTACCACAGGTTTTGTAGCAAAAGAAATTGTAGTAAGCACAATGGGTGTATTGTATCATGCTGCCAATGATGAAAATACTGTCAGCTTATCACAAAAGCTTGGCAATCCCCGTTATGGTATCACTCCTCACGCAGCATTAGCATTCATGATATTTGTCATGATATATATTCCCTGTTTAGCCACAGTGATTGCTATTGCTCGCGAGATTGGTACCCGCTGGGCTTTTTTTTCAGTTGCATATCAGATTACAGTTGCATGGATAGTAAGTTTTATTGTTTATCAAATTGCACGTTTTATTCTTTAGGTTCTGGCGATAGTTACTGTTTAAAACTACCTTCACCCCTCCTGAAACTATCCTGAATAGCTTTTATGGTGCTACTATATCCCTTGCGCAATTTATTTCCCATATACAACCATTGAAGCCGGAGATGATAAGGTTTTTGCTGATACCCATTTAAAGTAGCATCATCAATGTAATAACGAAATCCTTTATTTGTATTATCGTTCATCTTTTATCCTTTTTAAATATTCTATATCACTATATCCTTATCTCGCATTGACACCTTCTTCATTGTAATAAGATCATCAATAGATATAATGGGCAACTTTATGCCATTTATTGTGACAAACTTTGCTCTGGTTATTGCCTCTTCATAATTAATGGGAGAATCAATAATAATATCAATCTTGGAAATTGCCCAATCAGGATTAGCAAAGCAAAATGCTTTCATACTTTTATTTTTTAT
>DAOLVF010000005.1:3485-13693 GCA_035420565.1 Spirochaetota bacterium
GAAGATTTCAAACGTATAGTTTCATCAATGAACTGAATACTACAACTCAACCAAAAATAGAAATATACACCAGCCGGTTATTCCTGGCTTGACCCGGAATCCCTATATATAACGTTAAATCCTGAATCAGCGTTCAGGATGACACTACACTATGGTGTATAAAATACCAACTGGACTGAATTTTTTTCTTGCAATTTTTTATGATATATTGCAATTTTGCATAGTGTTCACATTATTATAATGTCAAATATTAGTTGTTAATTAATGAATAGTGATATCAACTTTACAGAAAATGCTGATCATGTAAAATATTTACTACAGATTGCAAATCTTGATACTACGTCTTCCCTATCAGAGTATGTTCACAATCTAAAAACAACTATCGCCCAGCTAAAAATTCCTGTTTTTAATATTTCCTGCCTTTCAAACATCGAAGGCACCGATCATCTATTAATATTTCCCGATTGGGATTACCTTAAGCAATGGGTGCCTGAGCTATCCATATCAAACAACATCTTTGAATATGCCACCATCAACATTAAAAAGTTAATTGCCAATCGTGCTATTTTTAAAAAAAGTATATTGCATTCTCTATTACGAGGTTATTTAACACTGACCGATACTATTTCCATACCTGAGGTAATACAGTATCATAAAGCAATTGTTTCATGTGAACAAATGATAAGCGATTTTTCTCAAGCAAGTAAGGAATTATTTCAGATACTCAATCCTGATGTTCAGAATCGTATTCTGGAGTCACCTCTTTTTGGCAGCGCTATATCATTTCCACTTTTTTCCGATAGAGATGTCATAGGCTCGTTTGATGTTGTTTATCCAAAAAACTATCCTGAAATAAATGACAATGAATTTGCAACCCTTGAACTTATTGCAAAATTAATAGCCAGTGGGTTGCGGCAATATCGTTACCAGAATAAAATTATTATTTCTGAAACAAAATATTCTTCGCTTGTCAATGCTATCCCTATGGCATTATTTGTCATTAACAAAGAGTATTCTATTATAGAAACTAACGATACCTTTAAAAAATGGTTTAACATAGAGCGCCCACTCAATAAAAAATGTTATGAGATAGTTGGTTGTAGCAATAAAACCTGTAATGGCTGCCCTGCCTCAAAAGCAATGGACAAAGCAGCTCCCATACTACAGGAGAAAAAAGTTCCTCATTTTAAGGATACACGTTTTTTTAACTATATTACTTCCCCCATCATTGCACCATCGGGCAGCATCTCTTCAGTAGTTGTTATTATGGAGGACATAACAACACGTATCAATGCCGAGAAAAAAATAGAAAAATTTAGCCTGAGATTAGCAGAAGAAGTAGACAATCAAACAAAACAATTAAAGGAAAAACAGCAAAAATTGCAGTTAACCACCAACACGTTGTATGCATTGAAACAGGCTAACACCATAAAAGAAAGTATACACTGTATTATTGAATCGCTGCATACATTGGGTTGTAAATATTGTATTGTAACTTTGCTCAGCAGTGATGTCAATACACTTCAAATAGTTGAAGTATATCCTGCCAGCTTTTTGCAATTGCTTCAAGCGGTTACCAATCAAAATATTACCACTATAAAATTTGATTTTGATGATTCAGCAAATATACCGTTTTTTTCGGTTATTAAAAGCGGTAAAGAAATTATGATAGAACATTTTTCTGAATTGATATCATTCCTTGAATCAACATTTCCACAAATTGAAAGCGATAAGATAAAACAAATTAGTTCATTACTAAAAGATGAAGTAATTGGCATTTATCCTCTTGGGTCAAAACACCAGATAGAAGGAAGTATAGCAATTGCTTTTGACAAACAGTCAATTGAAGAAAACAAGGATTATATAGAGATATTACTCAATGCTGCAGCGGTTGAAATAAACCGTAAGCGAAATCAGGAAGAGCTTGTAAAATCGGAATTAAAATATCGTAATCTGGTAGAAAATACTCAGGATATAATAATGCTGTGCACTGCAGAAGGTGAAATCATTTACGGCAACTCGGCTTTTTATAAACTGCTGGCATATCCCGAAACCAGAAAACCTTCATTTTTTAATTTCATTGATGATAATGAAAAATATTTAATACAATCAATAATGCAACATTTGCTTAATTATGGAATTAATCCTGACCCATTTGAGATTCAGATGTATACCTGTGATGAAAAATTTTTATGGTTTGAAATTGCCATGAGCATGATACCACTTGATCATACGGTAGGTATTCAGATTGTTGCTCGTGATATTGAACGTAAAAAAAGAATGGAATCACATATACAAAACCTAACAGAATTTCAGGAAAAGATATTACAAAATGAGATGATTGGAATTATAACTACTGATCTGAGCGGTATCATTACCAGCTGGAATAAGGCAGCAACAAGTATACTGCAATATCAGCCCTTTGAAACACTCAATACTCCCTTGCAAAATCTTATTCTTAATTATTATGAAGATTCAGTTTTGTCAAAATCAAATACTTTTGCCTCAATCATAAACCAACCGTATACAGAGATTAAGATGCTTAAAAAAGGTGGCACTATTATTACCACCCTGTGCATGTCATCTCTTTTACATGATGATCATGACATGCCATTTGCACGTCTTCACTTTTTTATTGACATCAGTGAGAAGAAGCAACTTGAAGCTGAATCATTAGAGCTAAATAAAAAACTCCAGCATGCCCAGCTGGTTACCATAGTATCACTGGCAAAGTTGGCAGAATATCGTAACAAAGAAACTGGCATGCATCTTGAACGTATCATGCGCTATGTTGAAATTTTAGCACGGGAGCTATCACAACATCCTGATTATAGAGACTATATAACCGAAGAATATATACAGGATCTGGTAAATTCATGTCTTTTACATGATATTGGGAAGGTTGGAGTTCCTGATCATATTTTGCTTAAACCTGGAAAACTTACCGACTATGAATATGAGATAATGAAAACACATACAATAATAGGTGCTGAAACTATAGCGGAAGCAGAAAAAAAGGTTGAAGGACGTTCCTATCTCAATTTAGGGAAAGAAATTGCCTATTATCATCATGAACGATGGGATGGCTCAGGATACCCCAAAGGTTTGAAAGGTGATGCTATACCTTTTTCAGCACGCATAGTTGCTATAGCTGATGTATATGATGCTCTTGTTTCAGAACGCCCCTATAAACGTGCTTTTCCTCATGAGAAGGCAGTTGAAATTATTTCTAAAAAAGCGGGAACATATTTTGATCCTGTAATTGTGGAAGCTTTTATAAAACATCACAATAGATTTTTGCAGATCAAAGAGACCCTTCTCTAAACATTGTATATTCTTTTATATCCTTTGTATCCTTTGTATCCTTTTTAATACAGCTTTTAATGAATCACCACTTTCTATAATTCCATAAAAACCACTTTGTGCCGCTCCGGGATTAAACATCATTGGACTCCCATTAGTATTGCAAGGCTTATGAGTATGGCCAAAACACGCTATATCACATCCTGAACGTTTAGCTTCAATCCAAACTCCTGTAATGTCATGATGGGCTCCATATACATCCCCGTGGGTTATAAAAAATTTAAAATTGCCTATTGTTTCAACAATTGTGCTTTTTTCATTGATGCCCCTTGCCCTATCGATGTTGCCGCATACTGTTATCACAAACACACCTTCCGGTACACTCACATACATCAGGTCATTGATGCCATCACCGCAATGTAATAGATAATCAAACTTCCTTTCAGCTTCTATTATAGTTTTTATTGCATCAATATTTCCATGAGTATCCGAAATTACCAGTACTTTCATAAATTACACTCAATAAAAAGTAGTTGCATTATTTAAATCGGATTGGCGATAGTTCATCAAGAATAAATTTTATATATTTATATAAACAGTCTGCTTTTTTTATAACACACGCTATAGTTTATTGTATCAATAACACGGTAGGTTTTGATTATATGGAACAATCACTTATCAGAAATTTTTCCATCATTGCACATATTGATCATGGCAAATCAACATTGGCTGATCGTATTATTGAGCGTTGTAAAGCTATCGACCCACGCAATCACGTTGATCAGCTTCTGGATGATATGGATATTGAGCGTGAACGTGGAATTACCATAAAAGCCAACGTCATTACACTGAACTATCAGTCGAAAGATGGAAAAATATATACATTTAATCTGATAGACACTCCTGGTCATGTTGATTTTGCCTATGAGGTATCCAGAGCATTAGCCGCATGTGAAGGAGTATTGCTGCTTGTAGATGCCACTCAGGGAGTTGAAGCTCAAACAATTGCTAATATGTACTTAGCTCTAGAAAATGACCTTACCATCCTGCCGGTCATTAATAAAATAGACATGCCAAATGCTGACATCCAGCGTACTAAAGAAAGCATTAAAAAAAGTTTAGGACTTGATCCTGATACAGTATTATGTGTTTCAGCACGCGAAGGAATTGGTATAGATGAACTTCTGGAAAAAATCATCGAAATAATCCCTGCACCAAAAGGCAACCCTTCTGCACCACTTAAGGCTTTAATTTTTGACTCCTATTTTGATCAATATGTTGGTGTTGTTACCAAAGTACGAATATTTGATGGGCAGGTTCAAGAAGATGATGAAATTATGCTATTTTCAACACAAAAGCAGTATGAGGTTACCGAGGTAGGACATTTTCGGCTAAAGCGAGAAAAACGAGTACAGCTAACCGCCGGTGAAGTAGGATACATAACAGCAGGGATAAAACAGCTAACCGATACCCGTACCGGTGATACTATAACATCCGCAGAAAATCCTGTTTCACACCCAATCATAGGATTTAAAGAAGCAAAACCAATGGTATTTTCCGGACTGTATCCATCAATAAGCGATGACTATGATGATCTAAAAGATGCATTGTACAAATTAAAGCTTAATGATGCAGCATTACACTTTGAACCTGATAACTCGTATGCGTTAGGCTTTGGTTTCAGGTGTGGTTACCTTGGTTTGCTTCACATGGAAATCGTTCAGGAACGCCTGGAACGCGAATTTAATTTAGCCCTTATTACAACTGCTCCTACCGTAGAATACCGCGTTATAAAAACAACAGGCGAAGTTCTATTAATTGATAATCCAGTTAAGATGCCCGACCCATCACAAATAGAACGTATAGAAGAACCGTTTGTACAGGCTACTATCATTACTCCATCTGAATTTATTGGCAATATCATGGCTCTGGTTAATGAATGCCGCGGAATACACAAAAAAATGGAATATATTGATCCAACTAGAGTAGAACTGTTTTACGAAATGCCTCTTGCCGAGATTATGTTCAATTTTTACGATAAGCTAAAATCGTGCACTCGTGGATATGCTTCATTTGATTATGAACTTATCGATTATAGAGCTTCAGATATTGTTAAGGTTGATATTCTGGTAAATGAAGAATCAGTTGATGCTCTTTCATTCATGGTTCATGGAGATAAAGCATATAAGCGAGGCCGTGAGATTATTGAAAGGTTGAAAGAGGTTATCCCGCGACAACAATTTAAAATACCATTACAGGCAGCGATAGGCTCTCGCATTATTGCCCGAGAAAATATATCATCATTAAGAAAGAATGTTACAGCAAAATGCTATGGGGGAGACATTACCCGTAAACGAAAACTTCTTGAAAAACAGAAAGAAGGCAAAAAACGCCTTAAACAAATTGGTTCGGTTGAAATACCTCAAGAAGCTTTTTTAACTATCTTAAAGATAGAATAATAAAAGAATAAACCCTATTACGCCCAGGTAATAAGTCGCGATTCATATTTTCTTGGCATATCTGAATGTAAGGGAATAACCCTTACGGTAAATCCAAATTGTCCGGATTTAAGGCAGAGCATCCTTCCCTCATAGATATATTTTCCACCACCCGATTCTTCTACCATATGCATAGGCAATGCAGCCCCATCCTCAATTTCGCCTTTCTGATTTAAGTTTCCAAAATATAATTCTACCTGAACATCAGTTGGTTTCAGATCACCCAAATTGACTACAGCTTTTGCTTTCAGTTGAGAACCAACAATAATCTCTTTTTTACTTTCATAGGTAATAGATTCAAGAGTAACCTGATGCCATTTTTGCATTATATCTTTTTTCCACTTAGCCAGTGAACGAGATGCTTTAAAATCATCCTTACTGAACTTCACAAAGTTATCATGTGCTGTAAGATAGTACATTTCAGTATACTCTTTCACCATTCTATTTGTGTTAAATTGCGGCAATATTGTTTTCATTGATTCTTTAATACGATTTGCCCATTCACGAGGGATACCATCTGCGCCCCTGTTGTAAAAAAGTGGAATAACTTCTTGTTCCAGAATATTGTATAATGATAAGCTTTCAACCTCATCTTGATAATCAGGGTCATGGTATTCTTCACCCTTTCCAATTGCCCATCCATTATTACCGTTGAATGCTTCTGGCCACCAGCCATCCAATACACTTATATTGAGTGCACCATTAGGAACAACCTTCATGCCGCTTGTTCCCGATGCCTCCTGAGGCCGTATTGGTGTATTGAGCCATACATCAACGCCCTGTACAATATATCGAGCAATATTGATATCATAATCTTCAAGAAAAACAATTTTGCTCCTGAACCGATCATCCCTGCCTAAATGGATAATCCGCTTAATTAATTCTTTACCCATATTATCCCGAGGATGTGCCTTCCCTGAAAATATAATCTGTACTGGTTTTTCCTTATTTAATAGTATTCTTTCCAAACGTTGCATATCTTTTAGTATAAGTGTAGCCCTTTTATAGGTCGCAAATCGCCGTGCAAATCCTATTGTCAATGCCTCGGAGTCAAGTACTGAATCTGCTTTCTCAATCTCTGCCCTTGGTGCACCTCGTGCAATCAATTGTTCCCGTAACTTTTTACGTGCAAATGCCACTACCCGTTCACGCAAACGCTCTCTACAGCGCCATAGCTCAGAATCAGGAATGGTGTCAATACCTTTCCATATTGTTTTATCTACCGGATTATCAATCCATCTAGGACCAAGGTATCTGTTCAATAACCTCATCATTTCATCAGATGTCCATGAAAGAATCTGGACGCCATTGGTAACATGATAAATTGGCACCTCATTAACCGGCACCCCTGGCCATATATTTTTCCACATTCTACGTGATACCGAACCATGCAATTTAGATACCCCGTTGCAATGAGCAGCAGTTTTAATTGCTAAAACTGTCATACAAAATGTTTCTATTTTATCATGAGGATTTTCTCTCCCTAATGCCAAAAACTCGTCACGAGATATGCTTAATTTTTGAAAATAATGCGATAGATATTTATCAATAAGTTCTGGAACAAATCTATCATTACCTGCAGGAACAGGGGTATGTGTGGTAAAAACAGTGCTGGCATTAACATATTCAATGGCTTCATAAAAGTTTAATTTATGTGTATGCATAGTATCATGAATCCGCTCAATGCTTAAAAAAGCTGAATGTCCTTCATTCATATGATAAACGGATATATTTTTCCCCAATGCTTTTAATAATCTGTATCCACCTATCCCCAACAACATTTCCTGTTTAATACGCATTTCAACATCACCACCATAAAGCTGGTCAGTTATAGTACGGTCTTCCAGATTATTTTGCGTTATATTTGTATCTAAAAGGTAAAGTTTAACACGGCCAATATTACATTCCCATATCTGTGCAAATACAATCCTGCCGGGATATTCAACTTCAACTACCAAAGGCTTATCGTCTTTTAAAATCAGTTGTAATGGCAAATTGTGAAAGTCGGTCTCAGGATATCTTTCCTGCTGCCAGCCGTCGATATTGAGATACTGGTGGAAATATCCCAGACGATACAATAGCCCAACAGCATAAAACGGAAGTCCTAATTCACTTGCCGACTTGATATGATCACCAGCTAAAACTCCCAAACCGCCTGAATAAATTGGCAAACATTCATGAATTCCAAATTCAGCACTAAAATAAGCAATCTGCATATTTTTATAGGTAGGATATGCATCTTCAACCCATGATTTTTTTGTTAAATGCCACTCAAGCTCTTCAGAAACTCGTTTTAAATGTGCCATAAAACTTTCTGAATCTGCTGCTTCGTCCAATTCGGACTGTGAAAGCATACCAAGAAGAGCTACGGGATTATGGTCTAAATCCCTCCAGAGTTCAACATTTAGACGTCTGAAAAGCTCTATAGCTTCAAAATTCCACACCCACCACAAATTATATGCAATTGTTTTTAATGGTTTAAGATTATCAGGTAAATATGGATATACCCTGAATGTTTGTATAGTTCCCATAGTCTCCACCTATAATAAATAGTAATCGGGCAATAGTAGTTTCTCAGTAAAAACAAGTCAAGATTTTAATAATGATACTGATAATTTTATTAGTTTTTAGAAATAACTATCACACATTTTTTTAACATCTCACCAAATAAATGATATATTGTTATGAGATAGTTATTATTAATTGATATATTGACTTACAAACAGTTTCTCATTATGTATCAAAGGATTGTCTATGGATTTTACAATCGTATTGTATCAATATCCATTAGGAAGTTTCATCACGCATCACACCTTTCAAAATTTACAGAGAATAAAACCGCACTTCATTTGTTTTCCTGAATATTTCTTTGTAAACAAAAAATTAGGTAACCATGCCCAGACTTATCACAATCAACAATTACAATTGAAGCGCATACAGCTATTATCACGTGAGCTTGACACAGTTGTCATTGGCGGTACAATGCCCGAATTAAATGGAAATAAATTGCACAACACAACCTTTGTTTTTCACAATGGGACAATACTGGGTTTTTATCGTAAACAAAACCTTTTTTTTGCCGAAGAAGGGAAAATTACTCCGGGCAATGGTCATGTTATATTTAATGCGTATGGCATACGATTCAGTGTTCTTATATGTGCAGATGTTTTTAAGGATGAAAATTTTATTGCTCTTAAAGAGCAGGGGGTGCAAATAATATTTATTCCAACATTTTCACTATTCCGTAATGAAACAATCGACGAAAAATATAAACGTGATAATGATATATTCATACGGGGAGCAAAATTAGCTGATGCAATTATAGTTAAGGTATGCGGAGTAAAATCCGATTATAAAAATTTTTTACAGGCACGAAGCCTTATTGCATCACCCGAAGGTATTCTTTACCGAGTTGAACCTGAACAGGAAGATAAATCAATGCTGATAGTAAATACTATTACTATCTAATGCTTCACCATCCTCCCAATTTGTTTGGCTGTTATAAATAATAGTACTCCATATTTTAATTAATAAAATACTTTGGAACTTACACTATAATCCCGGTTAATTTTGATTTAATGAACTGCGGTAACGCAAAAGCCCCTCTATGAATATCAGGATTATAATATTGTAATTGTGGCAATAGCACCTGTGCTCTTTCTTGTATAAAATCATTGAGCGGGTGATATTTCTTTGAACAAAATGAAAAACCAATCATACCGCTTGGATAAGTTGGAACCATGGTGTAATAGTATGATGGCACCTTAAAATATTTTTTATTATAGTTTGCTAAGGTCACAATGATATTGCTGTGATAAAATATTGATTCAGATTGAGTGGATGCAATACCATCTGAATCCAAACATTGGCTTACATTTTTATAAAATTGTTCTGAAAATAACACTGCTGCTGGACCTATTGGGTCGGATGAATCTACAAGAATTATATCATAAGCATTTTTTCTTTCTGCAATGAATTTTGCACCATCTTCAGTATAAACGGTAACCCTTGGATCATCAAATGAACAGGATAAAGCAGGCATATATTCTTTGCACAATCTGATAACATCACCATCAATTTCGCATATATCAGCTTTTTCTACTTCTTTATGCTTTAATACTTCTCGCAATGTACCACCATCTCCACCACCTATCACAAGAACACGTTTAGGAGCTGGATGTACACACATGGGAACATGGGCTATCATTTCATGATAACCCATCTCATCAAGTTCGGTTGTCATGAATACTCCATCAAGCACCAACAACCTCCCAAATGCTTTTGTTTCATATATTTCAATCTTTTGAAATTTTGAATCATAGGTTACTAATTTATCAATAACCTTTAATTTCATAGTTCTTCCACTTTCTACTTCATATATTTCATCAATCCAAACATTTGATTCAA
>DAOLVF010000005.1:13793-41314 GCA_035420565.1 Spirochaetota bacterium
ATAGTTCTTCCACTTTCTACTTCATATATTTCATCAATCCAAACATTTGATTCAAAAGGCATGAATTACCTCCATTTTCAATAATAGTATATGCATCCAGCTAAGTGTAAAAATGACATTTAAAAATCATTGCAACTGTTTGGTAAAGATTCTTTCCTAAAATAGAATAGTTTCGTAAAAAAATTACTTACCAATACCTTATACTGGTACAGTGTCACATTACTATGGTTTATAAACATACATTGCAACTTCCTTTACAATTATTTAACATATGGAAAGGTACTGAATCACTTACAATTATTAATAGTTTATTTTATTTAAAGGTTGGTGGATGGAAATCCATCCACCTTTTTATCATCTATGTTACTTTCTCAATGCTACATTCAATGTATAGTCACTACCTTTGAAATAACTTAGTGAAAACTGAGCAGCTATTTCAGGATCGTAATATTTACAGCTAAATATATCAATATAAGCTGTATTGGTAAGATTTGCAAAGTGTCCTGATATCATTGATGTTTCTATAAGCTGTACCATTGAAAATCCAGCAACACGCTCATCTTCACCAAAATTAACAACTTGAGTTTCTCCAAATCGTTTCATTTCAATAAGGTTACATAACTGAATAGCATACTGCCGTATCATCTCCGCATCACGAATAATATGCGGATCACATTTATGGATATCGACACTACAATATAATCCCCATGCACCTAATTGTTCAAATTGATTATTGGTCGGAATTTTTATTTGAATCTCGCTATTCAATGTAGTTAACATTTTCTACCTCCCGAATTACTGGAATACATTTAACCTTACTATCGTTCATCACACCTCTACGCATCTCATACAGAACACAGCGATCTGCTTCCAGTTTTTCAGTGATATAATCGATAGCATTTTTATAGTCATGATCTCCGCAGGTGAAGACGTCAACAGCAGCATACCCATACTCCGGCCATGTGTGGATTGTGATATGCGACTCGGCTATGACGATTACTCCGCTAATACCGTAAGGAGAAAACTTATGAAAAAATGGTTGGATGATAGTGGCTTTAGAGAGTTCGGCTGCGGCCGTCAATACCTCCTCAACCTTTTTCAAATTGTTGATGTGGAACGCGTTGCAGTTGAAGAGCTCCGCAATAATGTGTGTACCTAAACCCTCCATGGGCAACCACCTCATAATTATAAAATCACCTACACTACGGTGAGTGTATGCATTAAGAATGGTTTTTAAGGTTAACTTAAATTCGCCACCCTGGGGATTGTGTTCCTTTGGGTTCTTTGCGCTTTACCTTACATGATATGCTAAAATCTTCTTCAGATTTTAGCTAAAAATAATATCACCCCCTCTGCTCAAACAGAACATTGTCAGTATTATATCACCTTCAAAAATTTCAACAATAATATTGCAACATTCAAAAAAAATTTAATAAAAATTAATAATAAAGTATAAGGTTTAATAAAGAATTTGAAAAATGATTGACTACAATGTATATTATAAATAGATTGTCACATCATGTTAAATGACCGCGCGGTGGAGCAGCTGGTAGCTCGTTGGGCTCATAACCCAAAGGTCGCAGGTTCAAATCCTGCCCGCGCTAATAAGGCGGAGTAGCTCAGTAGGTTAGAGCACACGGCTCATATCCGTGGTGTGGGGGGTTCGAGTCCCTCCTCCGCTAATCTTCTTTAGTGTAATTTCTTTTACAAACATCACATAATCCATGCGATGTTTTTTTGTTTGCATATTCATTAAAATATTTGTCCAGTGAAATCCATTCACCATTAATAAAAATTTTGTGACAACGAGCACATACATAGATATATGACTCTAACTTTCCCATTGAAAGATTAATTTTTATTGTTTCATATAATAAAATGCCAAAAAGTATTGTTATAACAACCGTTTCCATTAAGCATTCCACAAAATTTATTGGTGTGGGCTCATCATTAAAAATAATATATGGCAAATCAAGTATCTCTTCAAACCAAAAAAACATAACCAGTAACAAAAAAACAATGAATTCAATTATAACTATTTTTTTTAATGTGTATTTATTTTTCATAATACTATTTTACCTCATCAATTTTTGTAACCATGGTTGTGACAATGATATTGCCGACTCAGGACATATCTCCATACAACAATAGCATCGTATGCATTTTGAATAATTATAATTGGGAATTGTTTCTCCATCTTTTGCAATACTGATTGCTTTAGCAGGGCATATCTGTTTACATTGATAACACAGAGTGCATTTATTATCATCAGGTAATGGCTTAGCAATAATCAAATTTTTCAATAATCTATTTACAATTGAGATAGATAGTATTGATTGTGAACCTGATTCTTTTGGAGGTATGCAGTTGTAGTTATTTTCAATAGCTGCATCTTTGACTATGGTAATTGCATCACTCACAGCACATATATTCCTCTTCATACCCATTGTAATGGTAGGAATTTCATCAATAGTAAAACCAGCAATCTTTGAAAGTGCATAATCAACGGCTATAGCATTATATGATGCTCCAATGATTCCCATAAATTTTGGGTTACCTTTAAGCCCCGGACCATCTCCTTCCAGAATGGTAATTGCATCAACAATATGTATGATAGTTTTTGGCAATGAACTATCAGTAATATATGCTTCATATAAATCCAACAACATCTCGGAAAATTCGGATTTTGTTTTTGCCTTAATATGCCATTGGGATTTTTTCATACCATGGATTGTTCCAAAAAGATTTTTCACAGCGCATGTAATATAGGTTAACGCATGAGTCTTAAATTTGGGAAGATTGATGATGATATCACATTCTGTAAATATTTTTGGAACTTCAAAATATTTAAAATGCCGTGCATTTTCATTATGTATGATAATATAATCTGAAGTATCAGCAACCTGAATCTCCTCATCAGCAACTATCGCGTCATAACCTGCTTTTTTCATCACACGCTGCAATGAATGTACGGCTGGTGACTCAACAAGGATGGGTATTCCACCGTGTTGCTTAATAACATGAACTATCGCCCTGAAAAATAAAGGATGCGTAACAACTGCTGCTTCAGGTGCAGTTGATGTTAAAAGATTTGGCTTGATAGCAACCTTTGCATTATAAAACCGTGAAAAATCAAAATGCAATGCATTCAATGCACTGGTAATTTGTTTTGTAACAATATCATCCTTATAGGTTTTACATTCTTTTAAAATAACTTCCATATTTCTTCCTTATGAATACACTATACGATATACAACTGTTAACGGACAATTTCAATATTTAACGCATGTAGTACTATAATTTTCTGAGCAACTATATTGGTAATAATTCCTTCAACATTAGCTATTGTGCCATTGGTTATACTGTTATCAGCAGTAGATGAAAAAACTTCAACCACACCATCAAATCTGTCATTTTCATAATTTATTAATAATTGAAATGTATGATTCCTGCCTTGTTTTTTATAATTTGCTACTTTACCACGCCATTTAACATTTATCCCCTTATATAGATACGGTTTCTTTATAACATCATTATACAAGTAACCTGAAACTGTCCTTTCTCTATTTCTAATGATGAAATCCTTTAAAAATGCAACACGTTGTTTAACCTTCATCTGAACATTACTTGCATCTATTTTATTCAGAATAATCATTGCGTCATTTTCTTTACCTTCTTTGATCAGCCACTTAGCATGATTAAAATCACGTATACACTCTTCTCCGGAAGTATAAAATTCAGGTGTTTTAAATTTTTGTATGGTATCTATAACATCATAATGCATACCATCAAGTGTTATGTTTGATAGTTCATGTATATCTGACCGTGTTTCAGTAAAAAGTAACGAAATTTTTTGGGTTATAAGTTTTGCCAGCGGTGATGAGAAAAAAATAATTCCTGCAATGATTATAGCTATAATGCTAAAAAGCAGTACACATTTCATTACTGGAAATCTTGCACGCCCAGAATGCTGGTGTTTGTGCATTGCATGTTTTTTTGGTGGTTGTATGGTGATAAAATCTTTAATCCTAGCTTGCTTTTGAAATTTTTCAAAATTATCAGTTTCATGTACGGTTTTAATAATCTTTGTAATTTTTTTATTGTTGGGCGATAGTTTAATGATATCTACATATCCGCTACAGGCATCATCTTTTGTTTTTGCAGCTTTCAATATAAGAAATGCCTTAATCTCTAAAAGAGGAATATAGTTTTGATGTTGTCGGAGTGCTTTCCGTAATGTTGCTTCGGCTTGCACCAGTTTATCTGTTAATAGATATGCTATTACAAGCAAAAAAAAATCATAGGGATCATTTGAGATAGCAATATTTTTTTCTAATAGTTGTATAACAACGGAAGTTTCCCCTTTTTTAAATGCTTTATATGCTTCTTTCGTTATTATATTTGATTTCACATTGTAGTTCTTAATAATAAATTTTTATAGAGTATAACTATTTATGCTACAATAGTTATCTTTTAACCCTTTCCACATACTCACCTTTTCGTGTATCAACTTTAATAGTATCGCCTTCATTTACAAATATTGGAACCTGTATAGTTGCCCCTGTCTCAACAGTTATCGGTTTCAACACATTGGTTGCAGTATCACCTTTTACCCCGGGTTCAGCATAAGTCACTTTTAAAACTACAAATATTGGCGGTTCAATTGACAATATGGCATCATTATGCATCGTTGCTTCAACATTATCTCCTTCTTTAATATAATTAAGCAGGTTCCCTGCCTTCTTTTTATCAATACTTAACTGATCATATGTTTCCGTGTCCATAAAAATCAGCGCATCACCTTCATCATATAAAAACTGTAAAGTCTTTTTCTCTATTCTTACATCTTCAACCTTTTCGCCACCTTTAAACTTCTTATCAACAATAGTACCTTTTGTAATGGATTTCAACTTTGTTTGTACAAACGCACCGCCACGACCCAATTTTACATGCTGATAATCAACAACAGAATATAAATCACCATCAACTTTGATTACTGTTCCGTTTCGTAAATCATTACTTGTTATCATTACAACTCCTCCGAAAATAGAATTACACCTCAATGTCATTCCGGACCTGTTCAGGAATCCCAATAGGTATCGTTATATCCTGAAATCAGTCCATGATATGATTCAGTATGACTGCCAACAAATATTTTCATCCCTTATTCCCGCCCATCAACAACTCATTCACTATGTTTACATTTGCGTATGCTTTTTACCACAAAAAATAATTATACAAAACACTGCTATGCACCATATTAAAGAACTATTATATCTTTTGGGCTCTTTGTTAATACCTCATATCCATTGTTTGTTATTAAAACCATGTCTTCAATACGTACTCCACCACGTTTTGGTAAATAGATACCAGGCTCGATGGTTATCACCATCCCCTTTTTTAATTTGATCATGCCATTTTGCTTAATGGCCGGAATCTCATGAACATCCATTCCTACTCCATGACCAAGTGAATGCCCAAACTTATCTGCATATCCATGAGCAGCTATAAAATCCCGTGCAATACTGTCAAGTTTATTTGTAGTCATTCCTGGTTTTACTGCTGCAATGGCATTCTCTTGAGCTTTTTTTACTATTACGTAAATATTTTTTATATCTTCTGAAGCACTATGAACAAAAACCGTCCGTGTAATATCAGAACAATATCCATTGTAAATACATCCCATATCAATAAGGACGGGATCACCTTCTTTAATTATTTTTACATCAGTCTTATAATGAGGCATTGAAGAACCATTACCAGATGCTACAATAGTTGCAAATGATGTTCCTAAACAACCATTTTTTTTATAAAAATATTCTATTTCTGTTGCAACATCCCATTCAGTAATTCCAGGTTTAAGTATATTTAAAATATGATTAAAACATAAATCAGTAAGTTTTGCAGCTTGCTTTATAATTTCAATCTCTTCCTCTTCTTTTATAACACGCAATTCATTGATACTATCTCCACCATATTCTAGTGCAATCCCTCTGCAATGTTCTTTCATTGCCTTATATTGCGATAAAGAAATAGCATGTTCTTCCAAAAAGAGCTTTTTAACGCTTTTCTTTTTTAACAATGCCGATAGTGTTTGATTTATATCTTTTTCCTGTAACACAAAGCGCACGTTTTGAGGCAAAATCGAAATAGCATATTCTTCATATCTCGAATCAGATATAAAAACAGTTTCATCAGGAAAAAAAATTAAATATCCGTAACTCCCATCAAATCCAGTGCAGTATTTGATATTGATAAGACTACTTACCAGATAAGGAAAACAGTCATTGTTTTTTAATTTGTTTCTTATCTTTTTTATTCTGGACAGATAGTTCATACTATTAACATTATTTTTGAATATTGTTTAGATAATATACCAGTGCTTCTATTCCCAATATATATGAGTAATAACCAAATCCGCATATCTGCCCAATGCAAACAGGTGCTATGTACGAATGTTTTCGGAAATGTTCCCGTGCATGTATATTTGATAGATGAACCTCTATGACCGGTGTATTACATCCGGCTATACAATCACGAATTGCAACGGATGTATGCGTATACCCACCTGGATTTATCATAATGCCATCACAATTTTTATTTCTTTGAATATAATCTATAATTTCACCTTCACTGTTTGTCTGAAAACAATGTATGGTTATATTATGCGACTTTGCATATTCAATAATTTTATTATTGATTTCATCAAGTGTAAAAACACCATATATACCAGGCTCTCTTGTCCCAAGCATATTTAAGTTTGGACCATGAACTACATGGAAAGTGTATTGTTTCATATATTCCTCGTAGAAACGCAAATCATGCAAATTATACATATACTATCATTATCGAACACACATCAAAAACCATAATGTTTAATAAGATGAGTTGCCTTTATTTTTGCAAGAATATTTCCCTCATTATTAACTATCTCATAAAGAATAGTCTTTGACTCATCTTTTTTCCCTGTTTCAAAAAGAAGCATTGATACATAAATCTTAGCATTATAATAGTTTATATCATCCTGTTCAGCTTTTTCAAAATAGCGATCAAAATTTCTTTTTGCGGTAACAAAATTCTTTTGTATCGCAAAATAAATGATCCCTAGATAATATCGTGAAGATATACCATATTCATCCTGAAAGCGTGAAGCAATAGTAAAATAATTAATAGCCTGATTATAATTATTATTAATATAATGTATCAAACCATAATAATAATTAGAAACTGAAATAAGTTTTTTTCGTTTACTGCTATATGAATAAATAATCTTTAAATTTTTTATATCATTCTGTTTATAATAATGTTGCAGTAACAAAGTAAATATTTCATCTGCAAAAGCGGTCATATTTATATCATTTAATTTATTGTTAATAATGCTTAAAGCTTCATTTATATTCCCAAGTTTATAATGTGCTATGAATGCTATACTATCACGCATAATCATATTTTCTTTATCCTGTATATTTTTTACTAATTCTAGCGCATTATCAAACTGTTCCTGCTCTAAATAAATCTGAGCTAATTGTATTTGTGCATTGCTCAACACCATGCCATGGTGTTTCTTTATTAAGACCTTTTTGAAATATTCGGTTGCTAAATCAATATTGCCATTGTTCTTATAGTATAAAGCAATATTGTAAGCAACTTCATTATACCGATTGTCCTGCTCCATATACTGTAATGTTTCAATAGCAATATCAGGTTGATTATTCTTTAATGCTGTATCAGAAATCAAAACTAAATCATCCATACTATAATCCATGAGTGGTAGTTTCATAAACGTGTTTAATGCAATGGTGTAATCCTTCAGCATATAATAACTCTTTGCTAACCATTTAATCAATAATTTTGTTGTATAATCATCAACAGCTATATATTCACTATCCTTCAGCGTCTTAATTATTGTGTTGTACTGTTTCAACTCATATAAAGAAATGATATAAAACAGTAAAACCGAACGCTCTCTTGGTCTTCCTTTTATTGATAGATATTGTGAGTAAAAATATGAAGCACTCTGATAATTTTTCTTTTTATATGCTTCGTCTCCTTTTTCTATATATATCTTACCGGCAGTAATAGACGAATAGTAATTTTTAATAATGAAGTTCCAGTATTTCTCAACATTTACCCCCTTCTCATTTAATGATAGCGACAACTCATATAAAATCTCGTCCAACCCGTTTTTTTTGGGGAACTTTGCTATTAACTGGTTTATTGTCTCAACTGCTTTTTTAAAATTATTAATTTTTATATATGATCTCGATAATATTATTAAAACTTCATATCTGTTATCAACTTTATAATTATTTAAATATCTGTTACAGCTTGCAATTGCACTGGTATAATCACCGCGTTTAAAAAAATCAACAGCCTGGGCATAATCAAGCTCAACAAGATATTTTGAAAATGGATTAACTTCTTTAATTAGCTCAAAATATTCAAGTGACTTTTCAACATCTCCCTGCAAAATATATATTTTTGCTTCAAGATAGAGCATTTCATCCCTATTTTCTTCATAAGGATATTTTTCCAGCATAAAATCAAGTAAACGTTTGGCATCATCATAGCGATCTGTAGCGATATATAATTCGCTCAGTGTCATCATAACGTACTTTTGACTTTCCTGATCATTAATTGAAATAGCATTTTCAAGATAAGGAATTGCTTTTTCGATTGTATTATTTTTTAAATACAATTGTCCTAATTCAAATGAAGCCCTGCTCCTCAAATCGATATCATTGCTGTTTACCTGCACATCAGCTAAAAGTGATATGCCTTCATCTAAATCCTTTGTATTTAGCAATATTTTTCCTAATTCATACCGTGCATTATAATAATAGGGTGAATCTTCATTAGAAATTAAAATATACGATTTAAGATTTAACCGTGCATTATAGATATCATTCAGTGCAATATATGATAAAGCTTTAAAATACTGTACACTTAAAAAAGCAGGTATTTTAATCATTGATTCGGGAATTTCATTTAAATATTTAATTGCCTGCCAATGCTTACCCTGTATCTGATAAATCCTTCCAACGATAAGCTGTGCTTTTGATGAAATAGTTGCATCATTCACCGCATGAATTAATGGTTCAAGAATATCCAGTGCTTCTGAATAACGTTCACTAAGAAAAAGAGCTTCACCAATTTTTATCACCCTGTTACTATCTTCAAACTTTTTACTGGTTAATGTTAATGCTTTTCTCCATTCAATTATGGCTTCATCATACCTTTTTTGATTAAAATATATCTCACCTATACGATCATATGAATTTATAATAAGCTGCTTATTTTTATTTTGAGTAATAAATCTGTTATACTCTTCAATGGCTTTTATATAATCATTTAAATAGTAATATGATTCAGCAATCCAGTAACGGGCTTCATTACATAAATCAGGGGTTGTACACAAAAGAAGAAATCGGTTCAACTCAAATATAGCAGAACGATATTGTTTCTGATAGAAAATCGATAATGCTAAATAATACCATGCTCTATCCTTATATGAATCATTGGCATCAATAATTTTTCTGAAGATTAACTCCGAAGACCCATAATTCCCCATCCTGAAAGCTTCCATACCCTGTTCAAACAGTTGGGAGCTTTCAAGGGCAAAAGCCAGTGAACACACTATACTGTGCAGTAAAATAACAAGTACAATTACCCGTCTTTTCATTCTTATTCAATCCCCGCAAATGTTAACAGTTTATTTAAAATATAATTGGCTGCTAACGTTCTGACATGCTCCCTATTACCACTAAACTGGATTTGTGTTGAAAAAGTATCGCTACCTGCTATACCAAAACATACCAGACCTACCGGTTTTTCCTTTGTCCCACCATCCGGTCCGGCTATTCCCGTTGTTGCAATACCAAAATCAGATGCAAACCTTTGTTTAACTCCCCATGCCATTTCCAGTGCTGTTTCTCTGCTTACAGCACCAAACCTATTCAATGTATCTACTTTAACACCCAATAGAGTTTTCTTTGCTTCATTGCTATAGGCAATTACACCACCTGCAAATATGCTGGATGCACCTGGAATATCGGTAATCCGTTTGGATATAAGCCCTCCAGTACATGATTCGGCGACAGCTACTCTTAATTTATTTTTTGCCAATAAATGTACAACTTTTTCTTCCAGTGAATTATATCCAAAAATCAGTTTTGAACCAAACCTTTTTTTTATTTCATCAACAATATCAACGGCAGGTAATACATTGCCACTTTTAGGACTCAGTATAACTGTCGTTGTACCTGATTCATAGGTTATTGCAATATCAATATTTTCCTGTTTATTTACAATTTCTTTAACAGCCGAATCAACCTCCGCTTCACGCATCATAATAACTTTAAAGGTAAGCTCTTCCTTTTTTTGTAATTGATATTTTTTCTTACAATATTCTATAACACTCATCATCATTGACTGCAACTCGTGAGGTACTCCAGGCAGTACAATAATATCTTTATTGTCATACCCAATAGCAAAACCAGGCGCAAGCCCATTCTCATTTGGAAAAACATAAGCATTTTCCGGTACTGTTACCATCTTTACATCGGTATCAAGAGCAGACTTGCCAGTGGCTTTAAAGAAATAATCCATCCTTGCTTTTGAGGGTTTGTGTACAGTCAAATTCAGATGAAACATGCTCTGCAAAGTTTCACAGGTTATATCATCAACCGTAGGACCCAATCCACCTGTTATGAAGACGATATCAGCACTATACATAGCATGTTCAATAATTGACCGCAAGGATGCACTATCATCGCCCACAACATAATGAGCAACAACAGGTAACCCTATAGAAAACAATTGCCTGCTAATATAGTAACTATTACTTTCATGAATACGGCCATTGACCAATTCACTGCCTGTAGCAATCAAAGCAACTTTTGTCATTATAATTATTCTATTACTATAGATTAGTTTGGTGTAATTCAACCAATGTTATAACAAAAAATCAATAAATTATTTTATTTTTATTACATACGTTCAGGGGCACAGACCCCTAATAATGAAAGAGCATTTTTTAAAATGATACGCACTCCATCACATAATATCAGATAGCTTTGTGTCCTATCATGGTCATCTGACAGAACCCTGTGTTCAGTATAAAACTTATGGTATGCTTGAGCAAGCCTCATACAATACACGGTGATTCGATGAGGTTCATAACTATTGGCGGCATCATATATTTCTTCTGGAAAACGAGCCATCAGCTTTAATAATGTTATGGTTTCAGGATTACTATAATGCGCAGTATCAACAATTATTTTATCATAGTTGATATTTCTGTTTTGTGCTTCTCTGAATATTGAGCATATACGGGCATGAGCGTATTGCAGGTAAAAGACCGGATTTTCACTGCTCTGACGTTTAGCTAAATCAATATCAAAGTCCAGATGACTGTCCATTGAACGCATTACAAAAAAATATCGTGCAACATCTGTACCAATATCATCAATAAGATCGTGCATTGTTGAAAATGTTCCCAACCGTTTTGACATCTTTACTGCTTCACCGTTGGTTAGCAAATTAACCTGCTGTGATATTAATATTCTAAATTGATTTTCATCATACCCCATTGCCTTCATCGCTCCAACAAGACGAGCAATATAGCCATGGTGATCGGGACCCCATATATCAATAATCAGATCAAATCCCCGTTCAATCTTCGTTCGGTGGTAGGCAATATCTGCCATTAAATAGGTTGGTCTGCCATCATCGCGAATAACCACCCTGTCTTTATCATCACCAAACTTTGTGGAAACAAAAACCTTTTTACCATTGTCATCGGTAATAACACCAAGCGACTCAAGATAGTTAAAAACATCCAGCACCTTGCCACTTTCATGCAAGGTTGATTCGTAAAACCATGTATCAAAATGTACATTAAACCGTTCAAGGTCCTGCTTTTGCCATGCAATATTATAATCTACAGCTTTGCGGGCACAAAATTGCACAGCCTTTTCTTCATCGTTTATGTTTGATAGTTCATGCGAAAAATTTTCATGTATATATTTTGCAATATCCTTAATATATTCACCATGGTAGCCTTCGTCAGGGAATATCACATCCTTTCCCAGCATTTGCTGGTAACGAACCCACACTGATTTTCCCAGCCACCATACCTGATTGCCATAATCATTAACATAAAATTCCCGGTTCACTGTATCACCACTTGCTGCAAGCAAATTTGCCAGAGTATCGCCAACGGCTGCTGCACGTGCCGAAACTACATTTAAAGGACCTGTTGGATTAGCTGATACAAATTCAATGTTTACCTTACGCGGATATTCTTTTTTATTTCTACCATAATCATCATTAGCAGTAACTATCGCCTGCAAACGCTGAACCAGAAATGGCAATGATAAAAACATATTTAAAAAGCCAGGTTTTACCACATCGATGCGTTCAAAAATATGCTGTTCATCAATAAATCCTTTTATCTGTTCTCCTATTTGCAGCGGTGAAGTCTTTAAAATTCTGGCACATTCTAATGCAATTGGCGTAGCATAATCACCAAATTTTTCTTCTTTTGGATATTCTATTTTGATTGAAAGCGATGGTTGTTGTAATATGTCATGTGCCTGTAATACCTTTTGCAAAGCTTTATCAACAATCTGTGCAATATACTCTTTGATTATCAATGTGATGCCTCCGCTAAAAAATCGATATAACTTCACTCATATATTCATAGCATAGATAAGAATAATCTTATTTCTCATCCATTTTTAATTAGTTTTCTTTATCTACCAAATATTTTGTCAAGAATATAATAAAAAACTTGCATTATTTACAGCAATCCCGTATATACTATCTTATATAGAGACACTTTCTTTAATGTTACTTCATAGCAAAGGTAGTATAACATGCAAATTAATAAAAGTTACCTCCTTGGTTTAGGCTTATCAATTGCAGTATTTTTAATTATCTCATTTTTTTATGCACAAACCAAACTTCTTGATGGTCTTGAATACGGATCAATAAACTTTCGCTTCTTTTTGCGTGATCCTTCTGAAAAAGCAATAAAGCTACAGGAAGGAGTCAAAATGACCCGCAAAAATCCCCGTTCACGTGATGATATAATCATCCTTGGAATTGATGAAAATACAATACGTGAATTTGACAATGAAGGAATTAAATGGCCATTCCCATGGTTATATCATGCAAAATTTACTCAATACGTTGCATCAGGCAATCCGGTCGCTATATTTTTTGATATAATGTTTTTAGATCACAAACCATATGAAGATGAATTTGCCAAAGCTATCAAACAGGCAAACTGTGTTTTTTTAGATTATCCCTTTGAAACAGAAGAAGTAGATGTAAAATACTCTGATATAGAAGAAAGAATGAACCTGTTGAACATTTACGCGATGACAATTGATCCCAATGACAACTCCATGCCATGGGTAGAAGAAGCTGTTCCCCCAACTCCTCTATTGTCTCAAGCTGCAATTGGTCTGGGTTTTGCTAATATAAAACCTGATTCTGATAATATTAATAGAAAGGTTCCGCTGGTTGTTAAATATAAAGGTCTGTATTATCCATCTATTGACCTCTTGCTGGTAATGCACTATTATGGCATATCAAAAAAAGATGTAGAAATAAAAGTAGGACAATATATAAAACTATCGAACATACCAAAAGAAAAAATGGTGAAAACAACTCATGATAACAGCATAAAAATCCCTATTGATGCGGAAGGTTTCATGGACATCAACTTTATTGGAGGTCCTGGAAGTTTTACCCATTATCCTTATTATTATTTCTGCCGAGATGGAATAATTACCAATACCTCTTTACAGGATAAAATAATTTTGGTAGCTGCATATTCGTCAACAGGTATTTCAACTGATATCCATAAATCTCCTTATGGCGATCTTTTTGGCATTGAGCATCATGCTAATGCATTAAATACCATCCTTAATCAGGACTTTATAGTAAAGCTAACACCTTTCCAAAATATACTTATATTGTTTGCAATTGCCATACTATTAGGATTTATTTTGACCAGGGTATCTATCATAATTTCTGTCTTATTTACTGTAGGTTTATCACTGTTATATATTATTGGTTCATATTTACTATTTGATGCGTTTAATATCATAACAATATTTGCATCTCCTATTATACAGGTTGGTACAACATTTTCAATCATTATCGCTTACAGAGTTTTAACCGAACAGCAGGAAAAGAAATATATACGACAGACCTTCTCAAAATTTGTATCAAAATCAGTTGTTGATGAACTTCTTAAAAATCCTGAAAATCTTAAATTAGGTGGTGAAAAAAAATTCCTCACTGTTCTTTTTTCTGACATACGAAGTTTTACTACAATTTCAGAAAAAATGACACCAGAAGAGCTTGTTGAACACCTTAATGAATATTTACAGGCAATGACAGAACTGGTTTTTAAATATGATGGCACACTTGATAAATATGTTGGTGATGAAATTATGGCTTTCTGGGGAGCGCCTATACCAC
This sequence comes from Spirochaetota bacterium, assembly GCA_035420565.1. Taxonomy (GTDB): domain Bacteria; phylum Spirochaetota; class UBA4802; order UBA4802; family UB4802; genus UBA4802. The sequence continues at coordinate 28,290 of DAOLVF010000005.1, forward strand.
AGGACAACCATGCACTTATGGCTTGTAAATGTGCCGTTGAAATGATACAGGTACTTGAACAATTGAATAAACGCTGGATTCAGATGAACAAACCAGCCCTTCATATTGGTATTGGTATAAACACAGGTGAAATGGTTGTAGGAAATATGGGATCGGCATCTCGAATGGATTACACCCTTATGGGTGATAACGTCAATTTAGGGGCACGCCTTGAAGGAACAAACAAACAATATCAAACCAACATCATCATCAGCGAATTTACCTATGAACAAGTGAAAGATTATATAATAGCACGAGAACTAGATTTAGTACGTGTTAAAGGTAAGCAACTCCCCGTAAAGATATATGAATTAATTGACATCAAACAATAATATTTGTTCTTTACCACAGGGAAAAGATGATACAATAAAAGGACGTAACAGCTCACCTTTTATTGAAAATGATGCTCTATGAGTAGTGGTAATTGTTCTTCCGTCTCTTTTATAAAAAGTAGCATTACATGGCAATGATAGGCCATTTTCAATTGAGTAGTTTCCATACCCACTCACGGAAGCATTATCTGTATCGATATACAAACTTTGCAAAATTAATCTGTCTGCAGTATGATTGATTGCAACATCAATTCGATTACAATGCCACCCTCCTCCCTCAACAACTATATTACAGCTTTTAGCTAACTCTATAATTTTTCTTTGAATCATGGATGAATTTAAAACGCTATTTGCTATATTCAATGTAAAATTGCCGTTCCCATTTTGCAACAGATGACTTAAACGGTAGCCCGATACACCATAATTCAAATTCATGTTCATTAAACCTGTTGCATCTTTCAAACCAGTATCACGTAAAAATGTACCATAGTCAAAATTATTTACCGCACATGAAATTGTCATTGTAGGATAATCACTATTGCAGAACGCATTAACACTAAAATTATAGTTGGCGGAATAACCCTCACAATTGAATGATTGAGTGGTTACCAAACCTTTGTTAGATAGTAACTCTATATTAATGTTTTTCAGATGAGCATTCTTTTCAAATGTCAATGTATCTACATTGATTTTTGTATTGATTATATTGTTTGATAGATATTTCCCCAAAGGTTTTTGCCTGAAATAAATTTCGTTATAGCCAATACTCAAATCTTCTGCAGCTTTGGAGTATAATTCTTTTATGCCTTTCAATAAAAGTTTGGATAACAATTCAGCACTCAATCTTTTTGATTGTACCATAATTTCATCAGTTGAGGTAAAAGGAACCCACTTCTCAATATTAATAGTTGATCGTAACATCACATCTGATTTCTGATGTTTAGCGCAGGCATTAATATTTATTTTCTTTATATCGCCATTAATTTTTAACCATGAATCCTTAATATATGTCATAGCATTGTTTTTGGTTTTACTGAAGATTGCGATATCTTCGGCATCACAATATATTTTAAAAGATTTCATTTCATTATGCAATAAATCATAATCACATTGAACATCCAATGCGAATGTTCCATCACCATAAACATCAGGTATTATCTGAAGATAATCAATATCATCCAGATCAATAGTATTGGTAGTAACAGCGATGTTAAAATATTTATCTTTTAAAAATTGTAATGAAGCATTAATGTCTATTTCGTTGTCATTAAAGCTTACATAATCAATAATAACATGCGATAAATCATTATTAATTTTCATACTGCTTTTAATACTCACATTATCATTGGAAACAATCATGTAATGAGGCAAAACACCAGTATTTTCAATGGTAATATTGTCAAAATCAACTGAGCCTTTTATACTATATGTATTATCATGTTTAATCATGGCATTCGTATAAAAATAACCTCTAATAGAAAGTGATAAATCAGAATAATCTTTTATAAAATAGTTTGCAATACTCATATCTAACTTTTTAATGTATATTTCATGAGATGAAGATTGATATTTCATTTTATCTGAAAAATATACATACCCTGAAAATTTAATTTTCCCTTCATCAAGTCTATCATCAAGTGGTTTTACTTTACCTTTAATATGATATCTGAATGTTGTATCATCCATACTTATTGATATACATACATCACCAATATTTATTTTTAATTTATCGTTACTAAAATTTTCATTATATATACAATTTCCCATGGCTTTAATATAAAAATCTTCATAACTTATGTATTTAGCATTTGTTGCTACGTTCGTGGAAATGTGATCAAATATTTCTTTATAACTTTTACCATAATTTTTAACTATTGTGATCGATGAATCATAAAATTTTATACCGTTTATGTGAATTCTGCCTGTAATTGCTTTAAAATAATTCAAGTCAATAATTGTTTTTTTACTTGAGATTAAATTATAGTTATCATTAAAATCCGTGGTAGGGGCTATTTTAATATTTTTTAATTTAAGATTGCCACCTAACGTGACAGTAATATCATCAAATTGAATTGCCTTGTTAAAATTTTTTTCAAATATATTTTGTATTATCGAATGCATTTCTTTTTCATTGAATAACAGGGTAAATAACATTTTCTGGATTAACAGTAATGCAAAACAAACTCCAACGGTAATATACAATATTGACCACCGTTTTGAGATAATATGATTATATACTAAATTCATTTTTTTTTGTTTATTTTTATTTTACTTGAGATAGCTATTTATAAATATTACATCATAGTAAAATAAATTGTCAAGACTTTATTTTGATGATTTATACTAACAATTATTATATTAACAAAGATTTGTTGTAGAATGATGATAACAATGATATAATTATTGACAAGAATAATACTTATAGGGGATAGTTACTTAGAAATCTTTTGATATGATTATATATAGTATTAAAAGAGTTACTAAAAAGTACGGTTTTATATCATGGAAGAACAAAAAAAATTACTTGAGTTATTACAAAAAAGCCAAACAACCATTATTGATAAAGATCGAAAAATAAATTTTTTTGAGATGCATGTAGCATTTATTGGAACACCAAAAAAACATCAATATGATAAATCAAAAATTATTTTGTTATCTGATCCATTTTCTGAAAAAAAGTTTTTTTACGAATTTCCTGTAGAAGCTATTGGATTGGTTGAAGAATTAGGCACTATTTCATCAGATGATGGTAAAAATGCATTGCAGATACGCCTATGGATAAAAAAAGGAACTATTTACTTCAAATATGAACCATTTATTGTTGATTAACATCCAAAATTTAAGAATAAACAATGGCTTCTTTAACCCAACTACTTTTTGATTTTGCACCATATGTACACTTTGTTGCATTTTTTCTTCTTATTTTAGCAGGTTTTAATTTACCTATATCAGAGGATATTGTCTTTATCATATCTGCATCTATTGCTGCTACTATTGTACCCGAAAATACCTTTAAAATTGCAGCAGCTTGTGTTTTAGGAGCTTATTCCAGTGATATTATTGCATATTGTTTAGGTAGGTATGCAATGAAATTTATTTTACAGCATAAAAAACTTGCAAGATTTTATCCAATGGAAAAGATTAATAAAATTGAATCATATTACACATCTCATGGAGCTAAAACTCTTTTTTTTGGGCGTTTCATTCCTTTTGGTGTGCGAAATGTAATATTTTTAACTGCTGGTCTATCTGCAATGAAATTTTTTAAATTTTGTATTGTCGATTTTATGGCTTTATCAATAACTTCTACAATACTATTTACTTCAGGTTATCTATTGGGAGCCAATTATGAAATAATATTTCCTTTTCTGAATAAATTTAAAATAGGAATATTTATTATATTTGTTGCATTTTTGTCAGTATTATTTATTATCAAGAACAAAAAAATTTTTTATCTGAAAAATTTTAAAATATAAAATTTGTTTGCATTTTACTTTTACTTCATATATTATAAATAAACATATGATATTCATTTCTCATATTATGCTTTGTGAAATTAATCAGGAGGGCATGTATGGCAAAGGGTACTACACTTTTTAAAGCGTATATGAATAACTCAATACCTTCAGATGGAGGTTTTATTATCAGTGCTTTTTTTAATTCAGATTCAATATACTCAATATATGAGGTTACTGCATATAAGAATGTTAAAGATATATATGAAACTGCTGAAGGACTTACTTTTAAGACTGATGGTAGTAGAACACATTTATTGACAGAGCCACCAACATATGCCCGAAGATATGAAGAACCTGTTCATAGGGAAACCGGTAAATCCATACCCTATCGTTTTGATGACCTGACTATACTGACAGGTCAAAAACAAGAAAAGATTATGATACCAAAGGAACCATTAATGCTTTACACATCATTTACCATTTTAAAAGCTCAAGGTGATAATTTTTCTTTCATTTTTCATCCTACAGAAGATGTATATACCGCAATACGTAAATTTATAGCAGATTCTCTATATAATGATTGTGGTTTAACAAAAGAAGATTCATTAAATGCTGCACAAATATTGCTCCAAACAATTAAAAGCTTTAAAGTATTCTCATGACTTTGCATAATAATAATTAAAACAAGTTATACTATAATAATTTAGTTTTTTACTTTATTTTTAACGATAAAATTCACAATTAAATTTGCAAAATTTTAATTACATAATAAAAAATAATAATTGATTAATATTGATATTTATTTTATATTGAAAAAAATATTTGTGTGCAATAAGTACTAGTGTTAGTTAAAAGAATAAAAATAGATCTTGATTACTTAAAACCTAATAGCAGTTTTATTTATCCTCTTATATCAGAAGAGGGCGATATAGTATTGCCAGCCCGCGTTACATTAACATCTGATAAAATTAATATAATTAAAGCCCGTTATGGTAATATACTTTATTACAATGACCATGGTCATATGGCAGTTATTCCTACATTTCGTATGCAAATAGCTCGAAATAAATCAAAAGAGATAATGAACGAAATTGCTAATAGTCATAAAATAAATAAGATTGCATTTCATGAAGCCGAAATGGTTGTGACTGATATTGTTAATGATTTAACTTCAACAGACATAGTAGCTCTTAATTTACTAAAAGATTTAAAAACTCATGAAGAATATATCTATAATCATTCAGTAAATGTGGGTATATTAAGTGCTGTTCTTGCTAGAATGATTGGTATTTTTAACAAAGATGAAATTAAAAATATAGCTGTAGGTGCTTATCTTCATGATATAGGGCAGATGCAGCTAGATAAAAATCTTCTGGAAAAAGAAGGAAAATATAATATTACGGATATTCAAAAAATGAAACGACATCCACAGTTGGGTTATGAAACATTAAAAAAAATAAAAGATGTTCATCCAATAGTTTTACAATCTATACTATTTCACCATGAACGGTATAATAACCATGGTTACTATGCTTTACCTTATGAAAATCTTCCAGTTTATCCAAAAATAGTTGGCATATGTGATATCTATGACGCTCTTACTTCAAAAAGGCCTTTCAGAAATGCTATCGAACCTAGCAATGCATTGAAAGCTATTCTGAATGCAATAAATATTCATTTTGATTATCAACTGGTCAATATTTTTATTAATAAATTAGGTCCTGTATTAAACAATACTCAATCCTTTTATACTCATAATGATATATGTGAATTAAATACCCAGGAATTAGCTATCATTAAAGATTTTGGTATCGATGATATGTTAAAACCAAAAGTGATCATTTTTTGTAAATTTCACCGAACAGGTGAACAGATCATGGCACGATTTTACGATAATCCTTTAGAGATAGATCTATCTCATGATCCAGATAACCGATACATGATAAAAATAATCAACAATTATAAACAGCTTAAATCAATTCAAAAGAAATTAGAAGAAAAAAATTTAATATAAAAATAATCTGCATTAATATATCATATTTTATTAATAACGGTAATCTTTCTAAAGATTTTCAATACATACATATTTATTTATTTATTTATAATAGATAACGTATATGGGTAAGTTGCAACATTACTTGATATCAATAATAACTAATGTTATATCATCAGTTATCCTGTTTTTACTCCCTGCCCATTGGATTAAGGCATCAATAATGACATCAATGAATTCTTCTGGATTTAAATAATAGAATTTTTCAATATATGAAATAAACCTATCTAATCCAAATATCTCATTTTTCATATTTCTTATTTCAACAATTCCATCAGTATAAAGAATAATCCTATCATGAATGTTAATTTTACATTCAACAACATCTGTTTTAATTGCATTAAATACTCCTAATATTTTACCGGGTACATTTATTTCCCTTACTTTTTTAGTATCGCTTTGCCATATGAGAGGCAATGGGTGCCCAGCTCTGGAAAATTTAACTACCATGTCCGATGAATCAATATACGCATAAAGGGCAGTTATTGGCTGTCCGCCTGTCTTGCCATACAATATACTATTCATATTAGCCATCACTTCTGCAGGATTGCTGGCATAGTTTCTTTGTAAAGAAAAGGCTATATTGACTGTTGATGCAATCAACGAGGCAGGAATACCATGCCCGGTGACATCAGCAATCAGAACACCTATTTTGTTGGCATCAAGTTCGTAGAAATGATAAAAGTCTCCTCCTATTTCATCCATTGGTATATAACACGCTTCAATTCTAATTTGTTGTGTGGATGGTATAACTTCAGGCAAAATAGTCTTTTGAATCTTCCGGGCAATTTCCAATTCACTATTAATTGTTACCAGTCTGTTCTGGATTTTTATTGACTCTTCCAGTGCAACAAGTGATTGAGTAAAAACAAATATAAGTAATCCTATCTCCAGGAGATATACACTGTTTATTAACTGTTGTGCAAATAATATATCATGTATTAAAGTGAAAAATAAAAATGTAACACCAAATATATACAATAATGAATTAGGAGAATTATAGTTTGTTTCTCTAATCATGACAATTAACATGTACAACCCTGAAAGTACCAGGGCTATATTAATATAAATCAATGAATATGAAACATACATTACAGGTACTACCAGAACAAATATTGCAAAAAAGCCGAAATAAATATCAATAGACTTTAAAATAATAGTATTTAATTTATTTTGAAACAACTCATTAACAAAATGTGCAAACGTTACCATTCCAAACATTATTGTTAAATATTCTAATCGCAAATATATTTCCCATGGTAAAAAGGGTATTAATTTAACCAACAACTTTTCATCTGTTAATAATACTCGTATAGCAATGATTGCACAAAATAAAGCAAAATAAAGATTTGGATGATATGTTCTGTTGATTACAAATAGTCCCAGATGATAAATCAGAACAATAAATAAAGCTGCTACTACAAATAAAGTTATAAAAAGATCTATTTCATGATGTTTATTAATAGGATTAAAGTTACCATAGTAAATATGCCGTAATATTCCACCATTGCGTTGCTGAAAATTTGATATTTGTAAAACAAGTTCAGTTGTAGAAGAATCAATAGCAAATTGTGTTATAGTTGGTAGTTGAAATGGGATCATTGATTCTTTTGAAGTACCAACTTTACCATTTTCACTGATTAGTTTTCCATTTGCCCATAAACTATAAGCTGTATGTAGAAAGGGCATTTTTATTGTTTTAATCTGTCCAGCAAATTTTACATTATGAAGTATCAATAAACGGCAAGTAGCATATCCAAAAGCAGGAAATGAATACGAAACATCTTCTTGTTTATTCCATGCTTTTGGTACTTGAATATAAGTAATTGGTTTGATGTTTTTTTTAAAATTAGATGGATCAATGAGTTGATTCCAATAAAATTCCCACTGACCATCTAAGCTGATTATCACATTTGATGATTCATCGAAATCACGAAGGTCTAATACTCCCTGTATAGCCTTAGGGTTATATACTGAGCTTCTTTGTTTACACCCACTATTAATAAAAATCAGCATAAATATAATGCAAAACGTCGAGAATAAATAGATCTTATTATATTTCTTTTTCATAATATTTTATAAGATAATAATTATCACTAAAATGGTTTCATTCATTTACCAGGAATTTTAAATGCATAATTATATACTGTATAATTGTCCGCAATAACATTTTAATAAAACATATCGATACATAATCATTGCATCATTACTGATTATTGTATATAAATGTGTTTTCAAAAATTGTAAAGAATTTTTTACTATACTTTTTATAATAAAGCAAAATCAAGATCTTCACTTTTATTCAAAGTTAACAACAATTACTTTAAAATTGTGAGCTATTTTTATCTTTTATTTTTTAACACCTTTTCATCTGATGATAAAATTTCCCATATGATTTTTTTTCGCATACTCATTAATTATTGTATTAATCTGATTTTTGTATTAAAAATATCCATACATTTTATCTTCTTGACATCATAATAATTATGCTATGCGATAGTTATCGATACTATATACACTACTCTGGAAGGAGGAACCCATGACCATTGAAACAACCACCTGTATCAGCATCAACCATCTGACATTGCTCAACCGCTATACTGAGCAATACAAGCTTCCGCTGCACACCTTTATCTTTCTTCTTGTTAACTATGCTGCAAAGAAGGAACGATGCCGTATGCAGGCGTTTAACCGCATTGCCTACCGAAAGCGGAGTAGCGAAAAGAACTGGAAGCGGGTGCATCTGTATGTTTACCATTCAGAATACGAGCTGTTTCTGGATGTGAAGAAGCTGTGGAAGATGTCGCTGGCAAAGATTATTGAATTCTGTATTGAGAAGGTACTGGTAGAATTTTTACAGTATTTCAATCATCGCTTAAAAGAGATGAATACCGATAACTATCCTAACTATTATGAAAGCAGGGCGTACACCTTCTCTTTTTATAAGGAAAATGGCATACATTGCTGCCAATACCACTGGGGACCACCACCAGAAGTACTCCAGCAGAACGCTTAGTTGCTGATTATACTTTTATTTTTGTATATTATCATAAACTAATCATAATAGTAAAATCATACTATCAAGTAACCTTTTTTAAAATTCTTGCATATGTCTCTATCAACCTTTTTTATTTTTTTTTATTAAGACGAATAGATATCGTTCTAAGGAAGTTAACGTTTGAAACTATGAAGAATGCTTATAATATTGCTGGTTGATGCCATATTACCAATAACTATCGAACATAACTTGTATTATTAATTTTTTTTATTGGTACCATTAAAACAAGTGGTATAAACGAAACAACAATTCCCAAAGCAAAAAGATATGAATACCCTATAGTATCTGCTAAAAGTCCTGAAAACCACATACCGGGTGATTTCCCTATAACCTCTATGGTTGCAAGAAGAGTATAATGGGTAGCACCTATCACAGAGTCAACGCAATACATCATAAAGGCAAACATTGCAGTGGTTAGCATGCCACCAAATAGGTGCTCAGCAATGGTTATCAGTATAACAACTGATGGTGACGGTACTATCGTAGTACAATACCATTCCCCAAACAACGGCACCAAACGGAAGATAAGCGTTATCCATAATCCTTTTATAACACCAAAGCGAGAAGATACAATGCCACCGATGATTGATCCAGAGATTGATGCTCCCATCCCATATACGCCCTGCCACAATCCAATCTGAGAAGCAGTAAAACCACAATCCACCAGAAAAGGTTTAAACATCCCATCAATTAATGTTTCGCCTGATTTATAGGTTGCTATCAAAAAAATAATGAAAAGTATTCCTTTACCTGCCATGGCATTTTTAAGATGCACCATCACATCCGTAAATGTTATACGTTTAACCTGAGTATGGCTTAACAACCTTTCTTTATAAAAAATAAGTAAAATGAGCGGTACAGCAATAATACTGTATATGATAATAAATGTACATTGCCATCCAGTATATGAACTTAACCATACTAAAAAGCCGCCACTAATAAGCATGCCTATTTTATATCCCACTACCTGAATAGCATTGCCATATCCTAAATCCTGTTCTTTTAATACATCAATGGCTAAACCATCAACAGCTATATCCTGCATTGAGGCGCACAAATTCATAACAAAAATAATCCCGGCAAATAAAGCTGGATTGTATGTAATAGGAATATATGATGCACTAAACGCACACATAAACATGAGCAACTGCAGGGGTATAAGCCATGATTTTCGTCTGCCAACTTTTTTAAACCAGAATCTATCAACCATTGGTGCCCACACTATTTTGAGCATCCACGGCAACGCTAATATACTGCTAAATCCTATGATAGTTAATGATATACCTGATTGGCGCAACAATACCGGTAACGCAGTAACCTGAAAACCAAAAGGGATACCCTGTGAAAGATAGAGAAGGAGAAGAAGGGAAAAACTATACATTCTTTTGTTGAGCACTACTGAATACCGTCTTTATCAAAACTTTGAGAATGGATTGTATACCTGCTTTTCTGCTGGAGTAAATAATGGCAGGGTATGGTTATATTCGATAGTAACCATGTTAGTTGCTTTATTGTAGTATAATCCAATCCTGTATATACCTATAGTACAGCAGTACATTGCATTATCAAGAGTAAACGTGCCATATTTTTTTGTAAGGTGTTCATGCAACTGGGAATATTGCTTCTCATCAACAGGTAGTGTTACGATGATAGTATATAACCTATTAAAAAGATCAAAGATTAATAATCCATCTATCTCATGATTATGATATTGAATAACTCTGATTGAACCTATTACAAACTCATTATATTCATACTCTTCGTAGTGTAAGATATCCTTAACATCATTGTATTGCTTACCTAACATTAGTTGATTATAGCCAATATTAAGAGCAAATGTTACAGAATGAATACCAAACAATACTATAATGGTACATATTAAAATTCCTGCTGCTTTATCATTATCCATACCATTAAATCCCTCCCTTAAGAAAAATATTACATGCCCCAGTTTTGATACCTTTTTTGTGCAATAGAACAGATTTCGTCTATAAATTCTTTGGGATTTATCTTAAACTTTTCCAGACGTTCCTTAACCATCTCTTTCACAGCCTGAAAGTTAAAGGGATATGCACTCAATGACAATTCAATATCACGTTTCAATGTTGTATAACTTTCTATGTCATGCTCAATTCTTTGACCAATAATATTTGCCTGCAATCTTCTATGTTGCTTCTCTAACTCGATAATATCGGCAGGTTTTTCTTTGACGTCTGATAATACAATAAGTGATGGTAATATATGTTCACCAATTTCCGATAACAAAAATTTATTAATTTCCGGTGAATCGTTAAACAATACCAGCAGCGATTCCAGAGAAGAACCATATACCGTTATATGTGAATGAGGAATTATAGAATCTGAAGGATTAAAAGCAATAGAATTAATTTTTGAAAATGTAATAACACTTGATTCTCCCCTTCCAACATACAGCACATCCTCATCTTTTGTATTGGATAGTGCCATATATTTTTCAATTTCAATTATCTTACGTTCACCAGAAATAAATTTTTCAATATCACCAGCAAATAATGTAATATTCTTTTGGCTTATAATTTTTTTATATTCAGTAGACACTAAATGGTTATCATCAGAACCAACACGTTTTACAATTTCATTAGCTATCTCATAAGGAATTGCCGTTAGAATCATTGGGTTATAATTATTGATAAAATTTATAAAATGCACTGCACCAGGAAAAAGACGTGTTTTGGAACCGACAGTAATAGCACATTGCGTGGGAACATCTTTTAATAAATAATCAGGATAATAAACTGCTAATTTCAAAAAAGAAAATGGAATTTGCCCTTCTTCTGAGAGCTTCCTGTTTATTGCATCTAAAAAATTTTCAATGATTGCACTTTCCTCATCATAAAAAATTGAATCCAGCAACTGGTTATAATCACCAATTTCAAGAAAATCACCAAGTCCTATAAACAGCTTTTTAGGTCGGTATAGCAACTCAGAGCAAACAGCAATAAAATCTTTCCGATTATACTCGTTGATAATTATTTGATGGTGTTTGTTATATTGAACTATTGTATATTCCATATATAAACTCTTAATGATCTTCCCTAACTAACTAACTAACTAACTAAATAAATAAATAGTAATACTTTAAACATCAATAAACATTACAATATCATTATAATAGAATAAATAGGATATTGTAATATTCTATAAAATAGAATTACAGGTCATTAAGAATTTTTCAAGAAATTAATTCAATTACTTTATGATATATTATATCCAACCTATTTTGGCAGCTTCATATTTCAGCTCATCTCTAAAATCAGGATGCGCTATTGATATCAATGCATGTACTCTGTCATAGATACTTCGCATACGAAGATTGGCAACACCATATTCTGTGACTACATATTCTACATCAGTTCGTGATGTTGTTACCACAGTGCCCAATGGCAAAAGGGGAACAATATTGCTATGTATTTTTCCTTGTTTATCGGTATATGTTGAACTAAGCGCTATAATACTTTTACCACCCTTTGACTTCTTAGCACCACGTATAAAATCTACCTGCCCACCAGTTCCGCTATACTGTTTTGTTCCAATGGATTCAGCAGCAACCTGCCCGGTTAAATCAAGTATGAGCGCATTATTGATCGAAACAAAATTATCATTTAAAGCTATAACATCCGGTGTATTAACCCATCCAATATCACAAAACAAAAAATTGTTGTTATGATCAAGATATTGATAAAATTCTTTTGTGCCCACTGCAAATGCGCCAACAACCTTTTCGGGATAAAGTGTTTTGTTAATACCATTAAGAACACCTGCCTCAATAAGTCGCATAACTGATGGGGTAATAACCTCAGCATGCATCCCTAAATCTTTTTTTGTATACAGTAAATTGCCAATTCCATTTGCAAGCCCACCCAAACCAAGCTGTATGGTTGCTCCATCAGGGATCAAATCCGCAATCATTTCAGCCATCTTCTTTTCAACATCAGTTATGGGAATTTCGGGCAGTTCAAATAATTGAGTATCATGTTCAATGATATAGTCCACCTCAGAAACGTGTACAAGAAAATCAACGCTATTGAGCCATGGAGTATTTGTAT